>CAYQDR010000036.1:0-38502 GCA_964416315.1 uncultured bacterium | reverse complement strand
CTGGGGCTCCTGGATGTCCCCGTCGAGGAGTCCGAGTGGCAGCGCCTCGAGCCGTCGCAACGCCGCCAGCGCACGCTCGATGGCGTCAAGCGCCTCCTCCTCAGGGAAAGCCAGGTGCAGCCGCTCATCGTCGTGTTCGAGGACCTTCACTGGATCGACGCCGAGACCCAGGCGCTGCTCGACAGCCTGGTCGAGAGTCTCCCGACGGCTCGCTCCCTACTCCTGGTCAACTACCGCCCCGAGTACCAGCACGGCTGGGGGGGCAAGACGTACTACACGCAGCTCCGGATCGATTCCCTGCTCCCCGAGAGCGCCGAGGAACTCCTCCGAACCCTCCTGGGAGCTGACGCCGGGCTCAAGGAGCTCAAACAGCGCCTGATCGCCCAGACCGAGGGGAACCCCTTCTTCCTGGAGGAGAGTGTGCGGACCCTGGTGGAGACCCACGTCCTGGTGGGCGAGCGGGGGGCCTATCGTCTGGCTCAGGCCCTTCGGAGTATTCACGTACCGGCGACGGTGCAGGCAGTCCTGGCCGCCCGGATCGACCGGCTCCCGCCAGAGGAGAAGCGACTCCTCCAGATCGCTGCGGTCATCGGCTACGACGTGCCCTTCCCCCTCCTTCTGGCCATCGTCGAGGAGCCCGAGGAAACCCTGCGCGGGAGTCTCGCACGGCTCCAGGCCGCTGAGTTTCTCTACGAAGCCCAACTCTTCCCCGACCTCGAGTACACGTTCAAGCACGCGCTGACGTTGGAGGTCGCCTACCAGAGCCTGCTCCGCGAGCGCCGCCGGGCGCTGCACGAGCGGGTGCTGCAGGCCCTCGAGGAGCAGTGGGCCGGGCGGGAACGGGCGAAGATCGAGCTGCTCGCGCACCACGCGGCGCGGGCGGAGCTGTGGGACCGGGCCGGCCGGTACCTCTATCAAGCGGGCGAAAAGGCCTTCGCCCAGGCCCGATACCAGGCCGGCGCCACTTTCTACCAGGCGGTGGTGGACACGCTCGACCGCCTTGGCGACGCCGCGGATCTCACCCTCAAGCTCGATGCCTGCCTGGAGCTATGGTCCGCGCGGTGGACCACCGGTCAGTACGATGGGCTCGTTGAGTTGGGCGAGAAGGCCGAGGGGTTGGCCCGTGGCCTCGACGACGGACCGCGGCTCGCCCAGGTGCAGGTGCGACAGGCCCAGGCGGTCGCCCTCATTGGCGTGATCCCCGGGACGCTCGAGTCGGCCATCGAAAAGGCGCGCGAAGCATTCGAGCGCGCCGACCCCCGGGACCTCAGAACACGGACCTACGCGCGGTTCATAGTGAGCCTCGCCTGCCGGGATCTCGGACGCATCGCGGAGGCGGTGCGGGAGTTCAGCGCGGGTCTCGCGCTGTTCGACCAGGTGGATCGATACGGTGAGGAGCCTGGCTTCGTGTTCCCGATCTACGTGAGTCTCAGCGCCTGGCGCTCGGAGGCTTACGCGGCCCTGGGCGACTTCCAGCAGGCGTTCGCTTCGGCAAGAGAAGGGCTGCGGGTGGCGACCGACATCCGTCACCCCACGAGTCTCGGCGTCGCCAACGGCCACCTCGGCTACGTCCACCTCCTCTGCGGCGAGTTGGAGACCGCGGTGCCGTTTCTCGAGCGGGCGCTCGCCATCGCGAGAGAGCACGAGCTGTTTCACCGGGCCATGATCACGCTCTCCCAGCTCGCCTACGCCCTCGTCCTGCTCGGTGAGCGCGAGCGGGGCCTGGAGTGTCTCGCGCGCGCCCGTGAGAGATCGACCGGAACAATCATGCCCCAGTGGCATTACTACGGGACGATGACGGCGAGCGCCTACCTCGCGGCCGGCTGCCCTGAGGAGGCCCATGCCCAGATCCGGCAGGGGATGGCTGCGGCGACCGAACGGAACGCGTGGGGCTACCGGGCCCCGTGGCTGCGCCTGGAGGCCGAGGCTCTCGCGCAGGGCGACCCGTCTGGCGCAGGTGAGCGCCTCGAGGAAGCTCTCGCAGTGGCCACGCAGTTCAGGATGCGGCCCGAGGTCGCCCACTGCCACCTCGGCCTGGGCAAGCTGCACCGCCGAACCGGTGACAGGCCGAAGGCCGAGGAGCACCTCGCCACCGCGACGACGATGTACCGCGAGATGGATATGAGCTTCTGGCTCGCGCAGGCGGAGCGTGAACTGGGGAAAGTGACGCGATGATTCGGGCGCCCGGACATTGTTTCCCGACAAGGAGGGCTCGCCATGGCTGAAAAGAGGAGTGTCGTGACGCCGGAGCGCTTCGCGTCCGGGATGACCTTCGACCAGTACGTCGCCTACGTGGGGAGCCCGGGGAACCTCAAGCGCGAGGGCGCCCGCGGCACGCCGCGGCGCGACTGGAGCGGCTACCTGCGCAAGCGTTACGAGAAGGTGCGCCTCTCGGACGCGCAGGCGGCGGCGATCCGCTGGCTCGCGAGCCAGCCGGGCGGGCCCGCGAAGATCCTGGTCATAGCGGAGGAGTGGTCGTCGGACTGCCGGCGCGACGTCCCGATGCTGGCGCGGGTCGCCGAGGCGGGTGGCCTCGAGCTCAGGATCTTCCGACGCGACGGCGAGAAGGAGGGCAGGAGCCAGCGCCCGTCCCTCGAGGAGGCGCCAGACAGCAACGCCGACATCATGGCCGAGTTCTTGAACGTGAAGAACGGTCAGACGTGGCAGTCGATCCCCGTCGCCGTCTTCTACACGAAGAACCTCGAGTACCTCTACCACTACATCGAATACCCGGCGATCTATCACAAGGACCGCGTGGTCGGAGTGATCCGTGCGGCGAAGCCCGGCGAGACGCCCGAGCAGACCCGGGAGCGCGGCGATCGAGAGTTCTTCGCGCTCCAGGAGTCGCCGTTCTTCGATCTCTGGGCGTGCGCGGGAATCGACGAGATCTTGTCGGCGCTTCACGAACGTCTGGTCGTGGGCCCGCTCTAGTGGGAGGGGGCCTCGACGTGTCCCCTCCGATCCCTCCCCGAGGAAAGACGGAAGTCAGCCACGCCCGCGACGGCGCCGGGCGGGCGCCTTCAGGCCCCAGCGCCGACGGAGCGCCGCCCGCTCACGCGGGGCCACACGATCCGCGGCGACCAGGCGCTCGATTTCCTCGTCGCCATACAGCGAGATGGGGACCACTGCAGCGGGATCGAGGACGATCTTCCCGGCCTCCTCCCGCAGCAGCAAGACCGAGCCGGGGGCGAGCCGCAGGCGAGCGCGCAGGGGTTTGGGCAGGGTGATCTGGCCCCTCGGAGAGACGACCAGGGTCGTAGTCGAGCGAGCCGTGCGCTGAGCCATCGGTCAACCTCCAGCGTCATATTAGCAGAATTTCCGCAATTCGGCGGGCGCGCGTGGGACTTCACCTCCACCCTCTCCCTCCCCCGGGAGGGAGAGGGAGACAGATGTGGGCGAGGCCCCTTGGGGTATACTTGGCCCGCCGGAGACGCCGACACCACGCCCACGCGGAGGAAAGAGTCATGATCCATCGCATCGTCACGGTCACGCTCACGCTCGCGCTCGCGGCAGCCCCGGCCGCGGCGGCGGACAGGGTCAAGGTGGGCTTCGTCGCGACCTTCTCCGGCCCCGTGGGGCTCCTCGGCCAGCACGCCTTCGACGGGTTCATGCTCGGCGTGGAGCACGTCGGCGGCAAGCTGGGCGGGCTCCCGACGGAGGTCGTCAAGGAGGACGACCAGCTCAAGCCCGACGTCGGGCTCCAGGTGGCGAAGAAGCTCCTCGAGCGGGACCGGGTCGACTTCGTCGTCGGGACGATCTTCTCCAACGTCATGATGGCGATCTACAAGCCGATCGTCGACTCCCAGACGTTCCTCATCAGCCAGAACGCGGGCCCCTCGCCGATCGCCGGCGCCCAGTGCTCGCCCTTCTTCTTCTCCGCCTCATGGCAGAACGACGGCTCGCACGAGGCGATGGGCAAGCACGTCCAGGACAAGGGGTACAAGCGCGTGTACCTCATGGCGCCCAACTACCAGGCCGGCAAGGATTCGCTCGCCGGCTTCAAGCGCTACTACAAGGGCGAGGTCGCGGGCGAGGTCTACACGACGCTGAACCAGCCCGACTACTCCGCCGAGCTGGCCCAGCTCCGCGCCGCCAAGCCGGACGCCGTCTTCGTCTTCTACCCGGGGGGCATGGGGGTGAACTTCGTCAAGCAGTACGCGCAGGCCGGGCTCACCCAGGAGGTGCCGCTCTTCACCGCCTTCACGGTGGACGAGACCACGCTCAAGGCGCAGGGCGACGCCGCGGTGGGCGTGTACGGGGCCGGCTTCTGGACGGCCGACCTCGACAACCCGGTCAGCAAGCGGTTCGTCGCCGACTTCGAGAAGAAATACGGCTACCCGCCGGCGCTCTTCGCCGCGCAGGGGTACGACGCCGCCCTCCTCCTCGACCACGCGATCCGGGCCGTCAGGGGCAAGCTGGAGGACAAGCAGGCGCTGCGCGCCGCCTTCCGCAAGCCGACGTTCGCCTCGGTGCGCGGCGGCACGGTCCGGTACAACACCAACCACTTCCCGATCCAGAACTTCTACCTCTACCAGGTGGTGAAGGACGCCGCGGGACGCCTCAGGCTCGAGAACCGGGGCGTCGTCTTCACCAACCACTCGGACGCCTACGCCAAAGACTGCCCGATGAAGTGGTAGCGTCGCCCCCACCGAGCGGCCCGGGCGACGCGCCGCGAGCCAGCCGGCTTCCCCGGTGGACGTCTCTCTTCTGCTCGTCCAGGCCCTGAACGGCCTCCAGCTCGGGGTCATGCTCTTCCTCATGGCGGCGGGGCTCACCCTCGTCTTCGGGATCATGAACCTCGTGAACCTCGCCCACGGCTCGCTCTACATGCTCGGCGCCTACTTCGCCGCGGCCTTCCAGCAGTGGACCGGCTCGTTCGCGCTGGCGGCGCTCCTCGCGCTGCCGGCGACGGCGCTGGTGGGTCTCGTCGTCGAGCTCGTCGTGCTCCGCGGCCTCTACGGCCGCGACCACCTCGACCAGGTGCTGGCCACCTTCGGCCTCATCCTCTTCTTCAACGAGCTGGTCCGCGTGGTCTGGGGGAAGGCCGCCTTGTTCATGGCCCTGCCGGCCGGGCTGGCCGGGCACGTCCCGCTCCTCCCCGGGGTCCGCTATCCCGCCTACCGGCTCCTGATCGTGACGGTCGGCCTCGCTGTCGCCGTCTTCCTCTACGTCCTCATCAGCCGGACTCGGCTCGGGATGTTGATCCGGGCGGGGGCCTCCAACCGGACCATGGTGGCGGCCCTCGGCGTGGACATCGGGCGCCTGTACACGGGCGTCTTCGCCCTGGGCGCGGCCCTGGCCGGCCTGGCGGGCCTCATGGCCGGCCCGATCCTCTCGGTCGAGTCCGGCATGGGGGAGCCGATCCTCATCCTCACGTTCGTCGTCATCGTGATCGGCGGCATCGGCTCGATCCGCGGGGCGTTCGTGGCGGCGGTCCTCGTCGGCCTGGTGGACACGATCGGGCGCGCGTTCCTCCCGCCGCTCCTCGCCACGGCCCTCGGCCCGCAGGCGGCGAACCAGGCCGGCCCGGCCCTCGCCTCGATGCTCATCTACGTCCTGATGGCGGGGGTCCTCGCCGTCCGGCCGGAGGGCCTTTTCCCGGCGCGCACCGGCTGACCGTGCGGGGCCGATCAACGCCGCCTAGCGTCGTCCTCCAGCTCGCCGGGACGCGCTCGGCCTGCGGCCTCACGGGCGTCCCGTCCCTCCGGTCGGGTCGTCGGCGGACCTCGACGTATGCGGCATACGCCTCGGCCCGCCTCCTCCCTGCGCCCCTCGCTATGCTCGTTTCTCGGCCCCGCACCTTCCGCAGCCCTGCGCGAACCAGCTTGGGCGAGCGCGGTACCGACTGATGCGTCCGCGGCTCCACACCGTCGTCCTCGTCGGGGGCCTCGTCCTCCTGGCCCTCGTCCCGGTGGCCGCGCGCCTGCTCGACGCGCCCTACGCCCTGACGCTGTTCGCCCGGATGATGATCTGGGCCGTCGCCGCGCTGAGCCTCAACCTCATCCTCGGCTACGGGGGCATGGTGAGCTTCGGCCACGCCGCGTACGTCGGGGTCGGGGTCTACACGGTCGGCATCCTGAGCGCCCACGGCGTGGAGAGCGGCTTCGTCCAGTGGCCGGTCGCCGTCCTGGCCTCGGCGCTGGCCGCGCTGGCGATCGGCGCGGTGTCCCTGCGGACGAGCGGCGTCTACTTCATCATGATCACGCTCGCCTTCGCCCAGATGCTCTACTTCCTCGGCGTGAGCCTGAAGGTCTACGGGGGCGACGACGGGATGACGCTCGCCCACCGGAGCCGCTTCGGAGGCCTGCTCGACCTCGAGCACCCGACGGTCTTCTACTACACGGTCCTCGTGCTCCTGGTCGGCCTCCACTACCTCGTCCACCGCCTCGTCCACTCCCGCTTCGGTCTGGTGATCCGCGGGGCGCGCTCCAACGAGCGCCGGATGCGGGCGATCGGCTTCCCCACCTACCGCTACAAGCTGGTCGCCTTCGTCATCGCGGGGACGATGGCCGGGATGGCGGGCGTCCTGCTCGCCAACTTCGCGAAGTACATGAGCCCCGCCTTCATGCACTGGACGCGCTCGGGCGAGCTCATGGTGATGGTGATCCTGGGCGGGATGGGCACCGGGCTCGGGCCGTCGCTCGGCGCCTTCGCCTTCCTCTTCCTGGAGGAGACGCTCTCGGGGTACACGGAGCACTGGCAGCTCGTGCTGGGCCCGATCCTGGTCGGCATCGTCCTCTTCGCCAGGCGCGGGCTCGCGGGGTGGCTCGAGCCGGGAGCGGGGCGCCATGCCTGAGTCGCTCCTCGAAACCGAGGGGCTCCTCAAGCGCTTCGGCGGGATCGTGGCGACGGACCACGTCAGCCTCACCGTCCGGCCAGGGGAGATCCACGCCGTGATCGGTCCCAACGGCGCGGGCAAGACCACCCTCATCGCCCAGCTCGCCGGCGAGCTCCGGCCCGACGCCGGACGGATCCGCTTCGCCGGGGCCGACGTGACGGCGCTCCCCGTCCACGCGCGGTCCGCGCTCGGGCTCGCGCGCTCGTTCCAGGTCACGAGCATCCTCCCGGACTTCACCGCGCTCGACAACGTCGCCCTCGCCGCCCAGGCGCATGCCGGCCACAGCTTCCGCTTCTGGCGGGACGCGCGCCGCGAGGCCGCCCTCCAGGAGCCGGCGCGGGCCGCGCTCGCCGAGGTGGGGCTCGCCGGGCGCGCCGACGTCCCGGCGCGCGACCTCGCCCACGGCGAGCAGCGCCAGCTCGAGATCGCGATGGCGCTCGCCACGGGCCCGCGCGCGCTCCTCCTCGACGAGCCCACCGCCGGCATGGGGCGCGAGGACTCGGAGCGGATGGTCGAGCTCCTCCGCCGGCTCCGTGGCCCCTATGCCCTGCTCCTCGTCGAGCACGACATGGACGCGGTCTTCTCGCTCGCCGACCGGATCACGGTCCTGGTCTACGGCCGCGTGATCGCGAGCGGCCCGCCGGAGGCGATCCGCGCGCACCCCGAGGTGCACCGCGCGTACCTCGGCGAGGAGGAGCCCGCCGGTGCTTGAGCTGCGGGAGGTCGAGACCTGCTACGGCCCGAGCCAGGTCCTCTTCGGGGTGAGCCTCCGCGTGGCGGCAGGCGAGGTGGTCACGCTCCTCGGCCGGAACGGCGTCGGCAAGACGACGACCGTCCGCTCGATCATGGGGCTCGCCCCGCCCCGCACGGGCCAGGTGCTCCTCGACGGGCGGCCGATCCAGGGGCTCCCGTCCTACCGGGTCGCCCAGGCGGGCGTGGGCCTGGTCCCCGAAGGGCGGCAGGTCTTCCCGAACCTGACCGTGCGCGAGAACCTGGTCGCGACCGCCGCGAACCGGCACGAAGCGCGGGAGCCGTGGACGCTCGACCGCGTCCTCGAGCTGTTCCCGGCGCTCGCGGCGCGGCAGCGCGCCATGGGCGCGACGCTCTCCGGCGGCGAGCAGCAGATGCTGGCGATCGGCCGGGCCCTGATGACCAACCCCCGGCTCCTCGTCCTCGACGAGGCGACCGAGGGCCTCGCCCCGCTCGTGCGCGCGCAGATCTGGCGGTGTCTGGCACGCCTGAAGGCGGCCGGGCAGTCGATCCTCCTGATCGACAAGAACGTCGAGGCGCTCACGCGCCTCGCCGACCGCCACTACATCATCGAGAAGGGCCGCGTCGTCTGGACGGGGACGTCCCCCGAGCTCGCCGCCGACGCCGCCCTCCGCCGCCGCTTCCTCGGGGTCTGACCGCGACCACCACGCCGACCCCCCGGCAGGGAACGTACCCATTGACGAACCGCCTGCGCCGCCGTACCTTGGCCCCATGTATTTCAAGCAGATCTTGAACGAGGATTGCGGCTGTTCGTCCTACATCGTGGCGTCGCGCGCTTCCCACGAGTGCGCCGTCATCGATGCGGGCCTGGACATCCAGCCCTACCTGGACGTCATGGAAAACCGCGGCATGACGCTGCGCTACATCATCGACACTCACCTGCACGCCGACCACGTCTCCGGCAATCGCCGCCTCTCGGGCGAGACCGGCGCGCCGGTCTCGCTGCACGAGGCCGCCGACGTCCTGTTCCCCTTCGAGACGCTGCGCGACAGGCAGAAGCTCGAGCTCGGCCCGGTGATGCTGGAGGTGCTGCACACCCCCGGCCACCGCCCGGAGTCCGTCTCGCTGCTCATCACGAACCCGCCGCGCAGCCCGCTGCCGTCGATGGTGTTGACGGGCGACTGCCTCTTCGTGGGCGACGTCGGTCGGCCAGACTTCGGTGGGCCAGACGCCGCCGGACAGCAGTACGACAGCAACCGGCGGCTGCTCGGTCTCGAGGATTACGTGGAGGTGTTCCCGGCGCACTTCGAGGGCTCGTGCGGGCGCGGCATGTGTGGCCGGCCGAGCTCGACCATCGGCTTCGAGCGGCGCTTCAACCCGATGCTGCTGCTGCCCACGAAGGAAGAGTTCATCCGCGAGTTGACCGCCTCCCGTCCGGCCAGGCCGCTGAACATGGAGGCCATCCTCGCCACCAACCGCGGCGCGGCGCCGATGAGCTGGGCGATGCTCCGCCACCCGCTGGCGCACGTCCAGGACGTGACCTTCGATCAGGCGCGGCCGAAGATCGACAGCGGCGAGTGGTGGCTGCTGGACGTGCGCGAGGACGAGGAATGGCAGCACATGCACATCCCGGGCGCGCACCACATCCCGCAGTCGGAGCTGGCCACGCGGCTGTCGGAGGTCCCCAGCAACTGCGCGGCGCTGGTGGTCTGCCGCAGCGGCGTGCGCTCGCACCGGGCGGCGCAGTTCCTCAAACAGGCCGACTTTCCCCTGGTCTACAACCTGGCCGGCGGCACCGCCGGCTGGCACCGGGCAGGCCTGCCGGTGGTCAGCGGCGACACGTCGCAGACCGGCATCCGGCTGACGGAGGTCGTCGGCCCGCACTGATCACAGGAGCTCGAATCCGCATCCCCGCAGGGTGTGTCGCCGCGCCGCCATCCGCCCCACCGCAGTCCGTCCGCCCCCGGTAGAGAGCACCGAGCCCGGCGTTGTTTCCGCCCGGCCGGGCCATCGGTGTATCGTGGTACGGCATGGATGCGGCCGTGAGGGCACGGGCGGAGATGCCAGGGTTGCGGATGTACCTCGCGATCCTGTCGCTCCTCGCCGTCTCGTTCATGCTCTTCCAGATCGCGATCCTCCGACAGCTCCGCTTCCAGCTCAGCACCATCTTCACCCTGACCCCGTTCCTCTTCAGCGGCGTCCTCACGTTCATCGGCCTCGGCTCGCTGGCCGCCGGGCGCATCGGACCGCGGGGGCAGCGGGTCCTGGGCGGGGCCGTCGCGCTGCTGCCCGTCATGCTCCTGCCGGCCTTCGCCCTCATCATCGCGCTCCCGCAGGAGCTGATCGACCACGGCTCCGCGGCGTTCGCGTACGCGGCCGGCCCGCCGCCGCCGGGCGCGGGGGACGTCTACCTCCGCTCGATCATCCTGGCCTTCCTCGCCGCGGCGCTGGCCGGCTACGGTCCCGTCTTCTTCCTCCAGGGTCTGATCTTCGCCCTGTATTTCCGCGAAGGTCGCCAGACGGGGATCCTCTCGAACGTGTACGCCGTCGACCTCATCGCGTCGGGGGCCGGCGCCCTCCTCGGCGGCGGGCTGAACTTCGTCCTGACCCCGGTTCAGATGGTGATCGCGGCGGCGGCCTTGTTCCTGCTCACCCTCTGGGTGTCCGGCCCCGCCTTCCGCCCGCCGCCGGCGCTCGTCGCGGCCGCGTCGCTCGTCACCCTGGGCCTGATCGGCGCCGAGCACGTGACGGGGGCCCTCGAGCGCCTCGAGGGCCCGCGCTGGCTCGGCCAGGGGCACGCGTACTCGCACTGGAGCCGCTACCGGCGGATCGACGTGGTGGACCACCCCCAGATCCTGTCGGTGTTCGCCGACGGCATCCTGTTCCACGAGTACCGGAAGCAGGACGTGCGCCACGCGCGGGATCCGCGCGCCCTCCCTGCCCGGCTCGTCGCGCAGGCCGACGGGGCGATCCAGGACGTGCTCATCCTCGGGTCGGGCACGGGGTCCGACGTGCGCATCTTCCGGCATCTCGTCCCGCAGGACGTCCGCATCGTGGCCGTCGAGCTGGACGAGGGGTTCGTCGAGACGGCGCGCGCGTTCCCGTGGCTCTGGACGTATTACCGGACGGCGGACATCCTCGTGCAGGAAGGCCGGTACTTTCTCGAGAACAGCCCGGCGACGTTCGACATGATCCTCTACGCCTACATCGACCCCCAGTCCGCGGTCTCCAACATCGGCCTCCCCGACGCGAACTTCATGTACACGGACGCCGGCCTGCGGCGCGCGTACGCCAGGGTCCGCCCGGGCGGCTACCTCTTGATCACGCGCGTCTTCTTCGTCCGGGAGACCGAGGAGTTCGTGCGACGCCTGTGCGCGACGCTCCGGGCCGCCGGGGTTCCCCGGGAGGAGGTCCGGCTCTATCGGACGCGCGGGAGCGTGGCGTGGGGGTACTACGGCGAGCTGTCGACGATCCACGTGCTCGTCCGGAAGGACGGCGCGCTGCCGGAGCTGAGCGACCCTCGGATCATGCCCCTGGCGTGGTCCGAGGGCGGGCGACCGACGACCGACCTCTTCCCCCTGTCGATGGTGACGGGGGTGTGGTTCGGCACGCTGGTCGGATTCGTGAAGCGGAGCCTGCCGACCCTGATCCTCGCCGGCGTCGTGGCGCTCGCCCTCCTCGTCCGCCTCGCCACGAGCCTCGGGCACGCGAGCTTCTTCCTCCTGGGGTTCGGGTCCTTCCTCCTCGAGAGCCTCGTCCTCTTCAACAGCTTTCTCCTCCTCGGGGACCCGAACCTGAGCGCCGCGGTGGCGGTGGGCGTCTTCCTCCTCTGGAACGGGGTCGGGAGCCTCCTGTCGGTGCGCTTCGAGGCCTCACGCTGGTTCTATGCCGCCGTGCCGCTCTCGGTGGCCCTCTACGCCGTCACCGCGCCGATGCTGAACGTCCAGACGATCACGCTCTCCGTCGCCGCCCGGACCCTCGCGTTCTCGGCGCACCTGGCGCTGGGCGGAATCGTCGCCGGCGCCATGTTCCCCATCGCCCTCCGGAGCTTCGGGCGCGAGCGCGTCAGCAGCATGTTCGCCATCGACCTGGTGGGCTGCGCCCTGGCGCCCGTCGCCTTCTGGCTGGCGCTGAGCGTGGCCGGCCTCTGGCCGGTCGGCCTCGGCGCCGTGGCGAGCTACGCCGTGGTCGGCACGGTTCTCGCGCTGCGACGCTGAGGAGGCACAGGGCACGCCAGGGGTGACCCCCTGCGCGTGGCTACGGCGGAGGCAAGCCGAAGCCGGGCGGGCGGGGACCGTTCGCCAGGAGCCGAAGAAGCTGCGGGTCCCTCCAGTCCCACAGGCGCTCGTGGGCGAAATCGACGTCCCGGGGGCTCGTGTTCCAGTCGACGTCGCGGCGCGAGGGGTAGTAGAAGGCGCCGACGACCTGAACGGCGACCGACACGGCGAACAGCGACGCGAAAGCGGCCTGGCCGAGCCGCGCCCGCCGGAGGCGCTCCAGCACGGGCACCAGGAAGACGACGAGCGCTGGCAGGAAGTCCGTCGGGAGCCGAGGGCCGAAGGACTGGCCCCCCCACCACACCGAGTACTTGGCGAGCATGAGGAGGCTGGCCAGGAACCCCGCGGCGAGGTAGCCGTAGAACGGCGGCCGGCGCTCGGCGAGGGCGAGGAGCATCCCGACGAACGCGAAGAGCAGGACCGGCGAATACACGAGCAGCCCGCGGCTCGGGCTGACCAGAAGGCCGAGGAGCCCTTGACCGAGGGGGCTGGCGAAGGCCCCCTCGACGCCGTGGCGCGTGGCGTGCGTCGCGTGGAGCTCCACGTAGCCTCCGCCGACCGATCCGAAGGTCGCGAGATTGTGCCAGACGACCGCGAGCGCGACGGTGGCGAAGAGGAGCGCGGACCAGCACCCGGCCCGCCGGTCGCGGTGCCACACGTACGCGAGCAGGGCGAGCGCCATCAACGCGGTCCCCGGGCGGGTCGCCACCATCAGCCCCGTGGCGAGGCCGACCGCGTGAAAGACGCGCGGGCCGGCGTCGGCACGGAGGGTGGCGTAGAGGGCCGCCGCCAGGAACAGCTGCGCGGGGCCGTGGCCCCACAGCCCCTGGCTCGCGATCGACCACGTCGAGGTCCCGACGGCGTACACGGCGGCGATCCGGAGCGCGGGAGGGTCCGGCGTGAGCCTGCGAATCGTCAGGTAGACGAGCAGCACGGAGAGCGCGGCGAAGAGGGACGCGCTGGCCTTCGAGAGCAGGTTGACGAAGGCCCACGACTCGGCGCCGAAGAGGTAGACCGGCAGCGCATAGACCGGGACGGCGAGGAGTGCCGGGAGGATGGGGTACGAGGAGAGATAGTGCCCGCTGGCGCGCTGGACCCAGTAGGGGAGCTCCTGCCCCGGCGGGTAGCCGCGGAAGAAGCTGTCGAGAGAGAGGCGGTGCTCCAGGACGATGATGGCCGGCAGAAGCCGCATCCCGGCGGTGTCCCCGGAGCTCGTCTCCCGGAGATTGGCGTTGTAGATCAGGAGGCAGGCGACGACGAGCAGCAGCGCCCGTCGGACGGGCCGAGCGGTCGACCCGGTCGCGGCGCGCACGCGCCCCATGGCGCCGCGACCCTCAGCGCCGGGTTGCGAGGATCCCGCCGACGACGGCGTAGCTCACGACCGCCCCCGCGCCGACGAGCCAGATCCCGACGAAGGAGAGCGCGAGCCAGAACGCGACGGGCGCGAGCGCGCACCCCACCAGGTCGATGAAGAACATGCTGCTGACGCGCTCGCGCCCGAAGCTCCGGAGGGCGATGGGGAACATGGCGCCGGCGACGATGCCGCCGAGCGCCAGGTGCGCCGAGAATGCGAGCGTCCGGAGGCCGACGGGGAGCGTGATGGTCTGGACGTTCAGGACCGGCGCCGTTAGCGCGTAGAGGGCGACCACGACCGGCACGACCGCGTAGAACCAGCGCGAGGACTCGAACCTCATCGACAAGAGGCTCCCCACGCCGTTCCACACGAGGAAGACGCCGACCGCGACCGCGGCGCTCAGGCTCGGGTCGCCGATGAGGAGGAAGCTGTAGAAGAGCACGAGGCTCTCCAGGAGGAACGAGCCGAAGCCGAGAAGGAAGAAGTTGAAGTGGCCGACACTCGTCCCGATCCGGAAGAGGAGAGCCAGGACCACGACGGCGACGAGCACGACGCCGAGCCAGCTCTGCCGGATGAACTCGACGAGGATGCCGAACCACACGCCCGTCACCATCGAGAGCGGGAAGAAGTCGGTCGTCGGCCGGCCCCCGTCGGCCCAGGCCACCGGGACCACGCGTGGGTCCTCGAAGGCCGGCGGGGCGCCGTCCTTCTTGACGAGGGCGTGGATCGTCGCGAGCTGCCCGTAGTAGCCCCAGGCCGCGGTCTCGCGGCTCCGGTAGAGCCGCACCTCCGCGGGCGGCACGCCCGCCGCCAGGAGCGTCGCGGACAGCCGCCGGACGAACTCGTCCGCTTCGTTGACGAGGTAGACGCGCGAGAGGACGAAGTACCCGCCGGGGCGGACTTTCGCGTAGGCGCGCCGGAGCCCGGCGTCCGTGTACATGAAGTTGGCGTCCGGGAGCCCGATGTTCGAGATGGCGGACTGAGGGTCGATGTAGGCGTAGAGGACGATGTCGAAGGTCTCCGGGCTGTTCTCGAGGAAGTACCGCCCCTCCTGCACGACGATGTCCGCCGTCCGATAGTAGTTCCAGAGCCACGGGAACGCCCGCGTCGTGTCCACGAAGCCGCCGTCGAGCTCGACGGCGACGAGGCGGAGGTCCCGCGGGACCAGGTCGCGGAAGATGCGGACGTCCGAGCCGGTCCCGGCCCCGAGGACCAGCACGCTCCGGACCTCGGGGTTGGCGCGCGCCAGCAACGCCGCGAGGGCGCGCGGGTGCCCGGCGTGGACCGCGTCGTTCCGGTTGTGGTGGTGGAACGGGAGGCCGTCCGTGAGGACGGTGAGCCGGTCGGGGAAGTCCAGCACGTCGATCCGGCGGTACCGGCTCCACTGGGTGTAGGCCAGCTCCTTGCCCATCCAGGGAGGCGTCTCGAACCACTGGAGCACGCCCCTCCCGAGCTCCACGGCGATGAGCGCGAGCCCGAGCGCCGACACGACCGCGACGCGCGGGAGCCCGATCCCGAGGTACCGGAACGCGACCCACAGCGTGACGAGGAGCAGCGCCGCGGCGGCGACGGCCGTCTGGACCGGGGTCAGGACGAAGCTCAGCGCGCCGCCCAGGAGCGCCCCCAGCCCCGAGGCGATCAGGTCCACCGCGTAGACGTTCGAGAGGATCCCCTCCTGCCGCCCCTCCCGGAAGTAGAGGGTGAAGATCACGCCCTGGAGGAAGAAGACCGGCCCGTACCCGACCACGGCCACGGCGAGGAACGCCAGGATGATCGACCGGAGATAGAGGTCGCCCGTGCTCGGCACCCAGGGCCCGGTCCCGTAGGAGAAGGCCGGGGACCAATAGTCGATGATGTTCTGCGGCATCGTGATCACGGCGCCGAAGAGCGGCAGGAGCATGAGGGGGAGCAGCGCGGCGCTCCAGCCGAGGATCCGCTGCGAGGTCCCGACGACCCGCCCCGCGGCGAGCGACCCGAGCCCGATGAAGGTCATGACCCCGCTGAAGAGGAAGGGCGTGAGCGTGAACAGGGTGCTGAGCTGGAAGCGCAGCTCGCGGAGGACGGCGATCTGGAAGAGCATGAAGGAGACCGCGAGGAGCGAGAGGATCGCGAGGTACATCCCCCGCGCGGGCCTCGCCGACTCCGTCACGGGCGCCGGCTGCGCGTTCATGGGCTTCCACGATACACCAGAGGGGCCGCGCGCCGAAAAAACGGGGCACCCGTCGGCCGGCCTCGCCGATAATGGGCGCGGCCATGCCGACCCGCTGCCCCTGGGCCGAAGCGAACCCCCTCCAGCGCGCCTACCACGACCGGGAGTGGGGCGTGCCGGTCCGCGACGACCGGCGGCTCTTCGAGCTCCTGATCCTCGAGGGGGCCCAGGCGGGGCTCGCCTGGGACACGATCCTCCGGAAGCGCGCGGGCTACCGGCGGGCCTTCGCGGGCTTCGACCCGGCCGCCGTCGCGCGCTTCCGCGCCGCGCGGATCGCCACGCTCCTCCGCGACCCCGCGATCGTCCGGAACCGCCTGAAGGTCGAGGCGGCGGTCCAGAATGCCCGCGCGTTCCTCGCCGTGCAGGCGGAGTTCGGGAGCTTCGCCCGCTACCTCTGGCGCTTCGTGGGCGGGCGGCCGATCCAGAACGCCCGCCGGAGCCTCTCCCGGGTGCCGGCCTCCACGCCGCTCTCAGACGCGCTGAGCCGCGACCTCCGCCGGCGGGGCTTCCGCTTCGTCGGCACGACGATCTGCTACGCCTACATGCAGGCGGTGGGCCTGGTCAACGACCACCTGACGGGCTGCTTCCGGCACCGGGCGCTCAGACCCCGCCCGGCGAACCGGCGGTAGATCTCGCCGAACAGTTTCGGCCCGCGACCCGCCGGCCGCCGGTCACGCCTCCGAAACTCTCGGGCCCGCCGCCCGTAAGATGGGGTAAAAGGAGGCGGCGATGACGGAGACCCCCCGCCCCACCCGCGACGCCCCCGACATCGTCGGGCGCCCCCCGCTCCTCTTTCTCGCCTCGATCGCGCTCGGCGCGGTCCTCCAGCGCCTGCTGCCCCTCCGGCTCCTCCCCGACGGCTGGGGCGCGCTCCCCGGCGCCGCGCTCGTCGCGCTGGCCGTGGTCCTCTTCGCCTGGGCGATCCGGACGCTCCGCGCGGCGGGCACCGGCATTCGAAAGCACCAGCCGACGACGACGATCGTCACCGGCGGGCCCTACCGGTGGAGCCGGAACCCGATCTACCTCGCCTTCATCCTCTGCCAGCTCGGGATCGCCCTCTGGGCGAACGGGGCCTGGCTCCTTCTGACCCTGGTCCCCACGCTCGTCGTCGTCCGCTACGGCGTGATCGGCCGCGAGGAGGCGTACCTCGAGCGGAAGTTCGGCCGGGAGTACCTCCGCTACCGGCAGGCCGTGGGCCGCTGGCTCTAGCCCAGCGGGACCATGAGCGCCGCGACCGCGTCCGTCGCCGGCATCCCGATCAGGTCCACGGCGCCGCCTCGCACATCCCGACGAAGGCGCCGAGCGCCGCCGACGCGCCTGCCAGCGCATCCCAGCCCGAGCTGTGGCCGACGGCGGCGAGCGCGTCCAGGCAGGGACCGAGGGCACGCCGTCGGGCCCCGCCGAGGGCAGCCAGCGTCGCATGGAGCGCCGCGGCGCCCTCTCCGTCCGCGGCGGCGGCCAGGTGCGCCGCGCTGATGACGGTCGTCCGCTCGCGGGCGCGCGGGAGCACCCGGTCGGCCAGGCGACGGGCGACGTCGGGGCGCCCGAGCCCGTGCAGGGCGACCATGGCCCCGCCGAGCGCGTCGTCGCCCGAGGGCGTCAGCCCGGGCCCGAGCCCGAGAAGCCGCCCGACCTCGGCCGGCGGCGCGGCTTCGTGACCCGGGTCCGCGAGCGCGGCCCCGACCCAGGTGGTGAGCGCGCTGATCGGCCGCCAGGCAGCCCGGGAAAGGAGATCGTCCGCCCCGCGGCCACCCGCCAGCGCCGGGATCAGCCCGCCCAGGCCCGGCGCGCGACGCGCTCGGGCCTCGTCGGCGAGCGTCGCCAGGCCCCACGCCAGCCGGTCGGGATCCGACGCCGATGGCGGCGCGGGCCGCCATTCCCGCGCACCGGCGAGGGAAAGCCAGAGCCGACCGTCGACGCGCACGGTAGTCCCGTCGCAGACGGCGGGCGCGCCGGGGCGGAGGCCGCTCGCCTCCCAGTCCACGCACTCGGCCGCGTCGGCGAGGGCGTTGAGCGGCCCGGCGCCCAGGGATGGCGGGCCCAGGCAGACGAGCGCCCCTGCCCCGCTCTCGCAGTAGACGCTTCGCCGGAAGACGGCGAGGACGCGCCAGTCCGAGCCGGCGGCGAGCGCGCGCCGCGCGGCGCCGCCGATCAGCCGGACGGGAACCGGATGAAGATCTTGCATCACCTGCCCTCCGACCCGCTCGCCGTCACGATTCCGCCGCCCGCCGCGCCTGCCTCTCCTCGAACTTGGTGTACATCAATCCCCCCGGGGGCACCCACCCGCACCCGCGAGCCTCGCGGCTCAGGCGGCCGAGGCGCCCCAGCGCCAGTCGCGGATCTCCGGTATGTCCTCCCCGTGCGCCACCACGTACTCCCGGTGCTCGATCAGCCGGTGCATGAGCGCTTGCTTCAGATAGGCGGCGCTCGCGTCCAGCTTCGGCACGCGCTCGATCACGTCGGCGGCCAGGTGGTAGCGGTCCAGGTCGTTCCGCACCGCCATGTCGAAGGGGGTGGTGGTCGTCCCCTCCTCCTTGTAGCCCCGCACGTGGAGGTTCCGGTGGTTGGTCCGCCGGTACGCCAGGCGGTGGATCAGCCACGGGTAGCCGTGGTACGCGAACACGATGGGCTTGTCCGTCGTGAAGATGGAGTCGAAGTCCTTGTCGCCGAGCCCGTGCGGGTGCTCCGTCGGCGGCTGGAGCTTCATCAGGTCCACGACGTTCACCACCCGGATCCGGAGCGACGGCACCTCGCGGCGGAGGATTTCCACCGCGGCCAGCGTCTCCATGGTCGGCACGTCGCCCGCGCAGGCCATCACCACGTCGGGCTCGCTGCCGCGGTCGTTGCTGGCCCACTCCCAGATGCCGATCCCGGCCGTGCAGTGCTTGATGGCCGCGTCCATGTCGAGCCACTGGGGGGCCGGCTGCTTGCCCGCCACGATGACGTTGACGTAGTCGCGGGTCCGCACGCAGTGGTCCGTGATCGACAGCAGCGTGTTGGCGTCCGGCGGCAGGTAGACGCGGATGACCTCCGCCTTCTTGTTGACCACATGGTCGATGAAGCCGGGATCCTGGTGGCTGAACCCGTTGTGGTCCTGCCGCCAGACGTGGGAGGTGAGCAGGTAGTTCAGCGAGGCGATGGGGCGCCGCCACGGGATCTGCCGCGCGCTCTTCAGCCACTTCGCGTGCTGGTTGAACATCGAGTCCACGATGTGGATGAACGCCTCGTAGCACGAGAAGAATCCGTGCCGCCCGGTCAGGAGGTACCCCTCCAGCCAGCCCTGGCAGAGGTGCTCGCTGAGCACTTCCATGATCCGGCCGTCGGGGGAGACGTGGTCGTCCGCCGGGCTCACCTCCGCCGTCGAGCAGCGGTCCGTCACCTCGAAGACGGCGGCCCAGCGGTTGGACGCCGTCTCGTCCGGGCTGAAGACGCGGAAGTTCCGGTTGTCCGCGTTGAGCCGCAACACGTCCCGGATGAAGGCGCCCTGGACCCGCGTCGCCTCCGCGTCCACGGCCCCCGGGGCGGGGACCTTCACCGCGTACTCGCGGAAATCGGGCAGACGCAGATCGCGCAGGAGGACGCCGCCGTTGGCGTGGGGGTTGGCTCCCATGCGCCGCGCGCCCTTCGGGGCCAGGCCCCGCAGCTCGGGCCGGAGGCGGCCCGTGGCGTCGAACAGCTCCTCCGGCCGGTAGGCCTTCATCCACCGCTCGAGGAGCTCGACGTGGTCGGGCCGGTCCATGTCACTCATGGGGACCTGGTGCGAGCGGAACGACCCCGCCACGGGCTTGCCATCCACGGTCGCCGGGCCTGTCCAGCCCTTGGGCGTGCGGAGCACGATCATCGGCCAGCGCGGCCGAGCCGCGGACCCCTTCGACCGCGCCGCCTGCTGGATCGCCTTGATCTCGGCGACGACCTCCTCGATCGTCGCCGCCATCAACTGGTGCATCGCCTCGGGCTCCTCGCCCTCCACGAAGTAGGGACGGTACCCGTAGCCCTGGAAGAGCGCCTGCAGCTCATCGCGGGAGACCCGGGCCAGGACCGTGGGCCCGGCGATCTTGTAACCGTTCAGGTGGAGGATCGGGAGCACCGCGCCGTCGCGCACCGGGTTGAGGAACTTGTTGGAGTGCCAGCTCGTCGCCATCGGGCCCGTTTCGGCCTCGCCGTCGCCCACCACGCAGACCACGATCAGCTCCGGGGTGTCGAACGCCGCCCCGTAGGCGTGCGCCAGGGCGTACCCGAGCTCGCCGCCCTCGTGGATCGAGCCGGGGGTCTCCGGCGCCACGTGGCTGGGGACGCCGCCCGGGAAGGAAAACTGCCGGAAGAGCCGGCGCATCCCCTCCTCGTCCTCGCTGACGTCGGGGTAGACCTCCGAGTACGTCCCCTCCAGGTAGACGTTCGCCACCAGGCCCGGGGCGCCGTGACCGGGACCGGTGACGTAGATGACGTCGAGGTCCCGCTCCTTGATCAGGCGGTTGAGGTGGACGTAGATGAAGTTCAGGCCCGGGGCGGTGCCCCAGTGGCCGAGCAGGCGGGGCTTGACGTGCTCGCGCCTGAGCGGCTGCTTCAGCAGCGGGTTGTCGTAGAGGTAGATCTGGCCTACGGACAGGTAGTTGGCCGCCCGCCAGTAGGCGTCCATTTTCCACAGCAGGTCGGCACTGAGCGGTCGCTTGGCTCGCATTTCCATGGCCGAACCCCTTCCCTCCCGGCGCCCGGACGCCCGACCCCCGCGCCTCGCGGGGCCCTACGACGCTCCGAGGCTCAATGCGCGGCAAACGCCGTCGGCGATCTCCAGCTCCTCGTCGGTGCGCACCACGCACACCGTGACCCCTCCGCCCTCCGCGGAGATGACGGTCTCGTTCGCGGCGTTGCGCGCCGCATCGAGCGCGATGCCGAGGAACCCGAGGCCCTCGCAGACGCGGGCGCGGATCGCCGGCGCGTTCTCGCCGATTCCGCCGGCGAAGACCAGGGTCTCCAGCCCGCCCAGCGCCGCGGCGAAGGCCCCGATCCACTTCTTGACCTGGTAGCAGAAGAGCCCCAGGGCTTCGGCGGCCCGCACGTCGTTCCCCTCGCGCGCCAGGAGGTCACGGACGTCGGGGCTCGTCTCCGACACGCCCAGCAGCCCGGATTCCGCGTTCACCATCCGGTGGAACCGCTCCGGGGTCATGCCCTCGGCCCGCGCGAGGTACGCCACCAGGCCCGGGTCGAGATCCCCGGACCGGGTGCTCATCGGGAGACCCGCGGTCGGCGTGAAGGCCATGCTCGTGTCCACCGGCTTCCCGTCGCGGACGGCGGCGAGGCTCGCGCCGTTCCCGAGATGCGCGAGGATCACCCGGCCGCGCGCCCCGGCGGCGCCCCGGAGGCGCGCCAGCTCCTTCATCAGGAACGCGTACGAGAGCCCGTGAAACCCGTAGCGCTGCACGCCCCGCGCGTCGTAGCGGCGGGGAATGGGGAGGAGCTTCGCGACCCGCGGCATCGCGTGGTGGAAAGCCGTGTCGAAGCAGGCCACCTGCGGAAGCCGCGGGTCGCGCGCGGCGAAGGCCTCGATCAGCCCGATCTCCGCCGGAAGGTGCTCGGGGTCGAACGCGGCGAGACGCCGCAGCTCGTCCAGCATCTCCGCGCTCACCCGCGCCGGCGCCGCGTACCGGGGCCCGCCGTGCACCACGCGGTGACCGATGGCCCGGATGGCGTCCAGGCCGCGCTCCTTCAGCAGGCCGAGGAGGACCGGCACACACGCGGCGTGGTCCGGCGCGTCCACCGCATGCCGCTCCGCGGCCGCGCGGAGGGGATCGCTGACGGTCAGGCTGGACCCCGGGAGGCCGATGCGCTCGAACCTCCCGCCGAGGAGCCGCGCCGGCGACTCGGCCGCGCGGAAGACGCCGAACTTGAGGCTGGAGGAGCCGCCGTTGATCGTCAGCAGGAGCGTCTCCACTGTGCGCGTCCTTGCGGTGCCCTGCGCGTCGCGCCTCGCACGTCGGCCGGCACCGCGGTAAGGCACTGCATTAGTGTCGTCGCACTAGTCCGCGGCGTGCAGGCGATCGACGAGTCGGATCATAGACGACGGCCGGCGGCGGGGCAACCCGCGCGGGCCCTCGACCTGCCATTCGGACGCCGCATCGGTCATAAAGGCGTAGTCGCTCTTCGACGTCCAGGTGAAGCGGATCCACGAGTACAAGCGGCAGCACCTGAACGTGCTCCACGTGATCGCGCTGTACAACCGGCTGAGGAACGGCACGGGGGGGGACGCCAGTCCGCGCACGGTCATCTTCGGCGGCAAGGCGGCGCCCGGCTACGACATGGCGAAGCGCATCGTCAAGCTCGTCAATGCCGTGGCCGAGGTGGTGAACGCCGACCCCGACACCAGCCGCCTGCTCAAAGTCGTCTTCTTCCCCGACTTCAACGTGAAGACCGCGCAGAGCATCTACCCCGCCGCCGACCTCTCCGAGCAGATCTCGACGGCCGGCAAGGAGGCGTCCGGGACCGGCAACATGAAGTTCTCGCTCAACGGCGCGCTCACCATCGGGACGCTGGACGGGGCCAACGTCGAGATCCGCGAGGCGGTGGGGGAGGAGCACTTCTTCTGCTTCGGGCTGGCGGCCGAGGAGGTGCTCCGGCGGAAAGCCGAGGGCTACCGCCCCCGCGAGTTCTACGAGCGGGACGCCGAGCTCCGCGAGGCGCTGGACCTGATCGCGTCCGGGGGTTTCTCCCGGGGCGACCGGGCGCTCTTCCAGCCCCTCGTCCGCTCCCTGCTCGAGCGCGACGAGTACATGGTGCTCGCCGACTTCCCGGGCTACGCGGCGTGCCAGGCCGAGGTGAGCCGGACCTGGCGCGACCCCGAGCGGTGGACGCGGATGTCCATCCTGAACGTGGCCCGGATGGGAAGGTTCTCCTCCGACCGCGCCATCCAGGAGTATTGCCGGGAGATCTGGCGCGTGGAGCCCGTGCCCGTCGAGCTCGGCTGATTCATCGGGAGGGGGCCTCGACGGCCCCCTCCCGGGCCTCCCCCAGGAAAGATCGCCGCGGCAAAGCCGCGGCTCGGAGCGGAACGCCACGGCCGCGAGGCGAATGACGGGAGCGTTGCGAGAAGCCCGGGCGGGGCGTGTCGGGTTTCGGAGCCGCCCGCCATTTCTTCACGGACACTGAGGCCGTCGGATCCCGCCGGCCCCCACGCCGACGATGGGGCGCTCCCGCCCCAGTGGGGTGCGACGGCCACTCGAGAAACTCTCTGCCCGCCCGTTCGGCCTCGAGCGTTCGGCTCAGAAAGTCGCGGCGCACCGCTGATAATGGGCAGCGCGGGGCACACCGCGTCGCGCCTTCACTCGAAGGCTTGCATCCATCAATGAAGTTTGATATGTGTACGAGGTGCGATACGGATCTCCAAGAGCAGCCGAACGGGTTGCGTGGCGCTTCCAGGCCCTCGCCGACGCCACCCGCCTGCGCATCCTCCTCCGCCTGCGGGACGGTGAGGAGTGCGTCTGCAATCTGACCGACGCGCTCGAGGCCGGGCAATCAAAGCTTTCGTTTCACCTGAAGGCCCTAAAGGATGCCGGGCTGGTGCGGGCCCGACGGGCCGGGCGCTGGGTCTACTACTCGCTGGAGCCGGGGGCAATCGAGACGCTGGAGACGTTCCTCGGCTCGCTCCGCGCGTCCCACGGGCCGCTTCGCCGCGTGGCCGACCGGTGCTCCGAGTGAGGCGCTCTCCTTTCTTGCCCCGATTCATCAAGCATTCTTCATGACAAGGAAGACGAGCCAGAACACCCGGGAGATCACCAAGGCGGAGCACGGTCACGCCGCGTTGAAGGTGACGGGTGGGGGGGGCACCTGCCCCCGGACCGATGGAGAGCACTCTTGTGATGCACGGCAGCGCTGACAAGCAGCTCAGCGTCTTCGATCGGTACCTCTCGCTCTGGGTCGCGCTCTGCATCGTGGCCGGGGTCGCGCTTGGCAAGCTCGTCCCGGGTGCCGTCGCGGCGCTCAGCCGGCTCGAGGTCCGACACGTCAACCTCCCGGTGGCCGTCCTGATCTGGCTCATGATCTATCCGATGATGTTGCGGATCGACTTTGCGGCGCTCCGTGACGTCGGGCAGCGCCCGAGAGGCTTGCTGATCGTCTTGTTCGTGAACTGGCTGGTCAAGCCCTTCAGCATGGCCATGCTCGGGTGGCTCTTCTTCAAGCACTTGTTCGCGGCTCTGCTCGGCCCCGGGCTGGGCGACCAGTACCTGGCTGGGACCATCATCCTGGCCGCCGCCCCCTGTACCGCGATGGTCTTCGTCTGGAGCTATCTCACCGACGGGGACCCCGCCTACACGCTGGTGCAGGTGGCGCTGAACGACCTGATCATGCTGGTGGCGTTCGCTCCGATCGTGGTCTTCCTCCTCGGCGTATCGAGCATTTCCGTCCCCTACGATGTCCTGCTCTACTCGGTCGTCCTCTACATCGTGATTCCACTGGCCGCCGGCGCCGTCTCCCGGCACTGGCTCCTGCGGGCGCGCGGGCCCGTCTGGTTCGAGTCGGTCTTCCTGGCGCGGCTCAAGCCGGTAACGATCCTCGCGCTGTTGGCCACGCTCGTGCTCATCTTCGCGTTCCAGGGCGCGGTGATCCTCGGCCGGCTGTCACACATCGTGCTGATCGCGATCCCGCTCCTGATCCAGGTCTACTTCAACGCCAGCCTCGCGTACGGGCTGGCCCGCTGGTTCCGCGTGCCGCACGCCGTGGCCGCGCCCGGGGCCCTGATCGGGGCCAGCAACTTCTTCGAGCTGGCGGTGGCCACGGCCATCTCGCTCTTCGGGCTGACCTCGGGGGCCACCCTGGCGACCGTGGTGGGCGTGCTGGTGGAGGTGCCGGTCATGCTCTCCGTCTGCTCGATCTGTATCCGGACCCGCCACTGGTTTGTTGACGCCGAGGCCGATCTCGCGCAAACGGCCGCCCCGGCCCGGGGATCGGTAGGCCGGGGAGGCTGACATGTTCGAGCGGATCGTCGTCGGGAGCGACCTCTCCGAGGCGTCGGGCGCCGTGCTCCGCTGCCTGGAGGGGCTGCGGGCGATCGGCGCCCGGGAGGCGACTCTCCTCCACGTGCTCCCGGTCCGGGACGTCGGGGGCCTCGCCCTGCGCCTGCGCGAGCTGACCTGGCCCATCCTGGACGTCCAACGCCGCGTTCTCGAAGAGATGGGCTATCGAGTGCGGGTGGAGCTGCCGATCGGCGAGCCGGCGTACGAGATCAACAGATTCGCCCGCGAATCCGGCGCGTCGCTCCTCGTGCTCGGCTCGCACGGAGCAGGGATTGCCCGCGGCGTCTTGCTCGGCAGCGTGAGCCACGAGGTCCTGCAGCAGGCCGAGGTGCCGGTGCTGCTGGTCCGGCTTCGGCTGGTCGAGGAAGCAGGGGAGCAGCGCTGCGCCGCGGTCTGCGAGGATCTCTTCGCCCGGCTGCTCGTCCCGACCGACTTCTCGGACACCGCGGAGCGGGCCTTCCAGCACGTGCAGCGCTTCGTGGACGCCCGCGGGTCGGCCGTGACGCTCCTCCACGTCCAGGACCGGGGCCGCCTCGATCCTCATCTCCTTCACCGCCTGGAGGAGTTCAACCGCCTGGATCGGGAACGGCTGGAGCGTCGGGCGGCGCGCCTCCACGCGCTCGGCGCCAAGGAGGTGATGATCGACATCCCCTACGGCTTCCCGGCGCCGGCTATCATCGAGCGCGCCGCCACGCACTCCCTCGTCGTGATGGGCAGCCAGGGGCGGGGGTTCATCCGTGGGGAGTTCCTGGGCAGCGTGAGCCAGAAGGTCCTCCGCCGGGCCCCGATCCCGGTACTGCTCGTCCCGCCGATTCGCTGAGGCGGCGATTGGCGGCAATGAGACGGATGGCGACTCAGTGACGCCCCGGCGCGTGCTCTTCCTCTGCACGCACAACTCCGCCCGGAGCCAGATGGCCGAGGGGTTTCTCCGCGCCTGGGCGGCGGACCGGTTCGAGGTGCAGAGCGCCGGCACCGAGGCGACGCGGGTCCACCCGCTCGCCATCCGCGTCATGGACGAGGTCGGCATCGACCTGCGGGCCCACGCCTCCAAGACGCTCGACCGCTTCCTCGGGGAGCCGTGGGACTACGTCGTCACCGTCTGCGACAGCGCCAACGAGCGCTGTCCAGTCTTCCCCGGGCCAACGACGCGCCTGCACTGGAGCTTCGACGACCCCTCCAGTGCCGGCGGAAGCGACGCCGAGCGCCTGGCGGCCTTCCACCGGGTCCGGGACGAGATCGCGGCCAGGATCCGCGGCTGGTTGGCGGCGGACGGGGTCGTGGGTGGTCACGCGCCGGGTCGTGGCACGGCGTCTGGATGAGGGAGCCGTGGCGGGGTCGATGGAACCCGAACGTGACCACCGTGTTGTTCGCCTGCACCCATGATACTTCGGCCCGGATGACATCGGAACCCCGGGCCACCTTCACCGAAAAGCAGTTCCGGCCGCCGAACCTCCCGGCAAACAGGTAGACGAAAGCTCACTGTCTTCGCGGGCGGCGGCTTGCCGACCCTTCGCGCCGTCATCGGGCTACCCGACAAGAACCTCAGGCACCGGATCTACGCCATCGTGCAGGTCGCCATCCGGGAGTACTGCCAGGAGATCTGGCGCGCGGAGCCGGTGCCCGTCGATCTCGGCTGAGGCCAGAGGCCTACTGGGGCGCTCCCGCCCCAGTGGGCTGCGACGGCCGCGCGGAAACTGCCCGCCCGATTCCTTCGGCCTAGGGCATTCGACCTAGAAGTCGCGGCGCGTCGGTCCCGGTTTCTCCCCCGCTATCTCCCTATCGCAAAAGCGGAAGCGTTTGGGGCCAGGGGACCAGCTCGACCGCGAGCCGTCCGGCACTCTCCTTGCTTGTGAACAGATGCTCAAGGAGAGGGTGGAATTCGCCCGCAAGCCGGGCCGGAGGGTCGAGATGATCACACCGACGCCGATGTCCACGCGGGGAGAAGAGCTCAGCCGGATGCGCGACGATCTCCGTCGGGCGCTGCGGAAGCCCCCGGCGGAGCGCCGGTGGGCCATGGTGCTCAACACCAAGCGCTGCACCGCCTGCTATGCCTGCGTCGTCGCCTGTATCGCGGAGAACGGTTCGCCGCCGGGGGTGGCCTACCGCCGGGTCGGCGAGGTGGAGTCGGGGGAGTACCCCCAGGTCTCCCGCACCTTTATGCCGGTGAACTGCATGCAGTGCGACAACCCGCCCTGCCTCAAGGCCGCGCCGGCGGGCGCCATCACGAAGCGCCCCGACGGAATCGTCGCGATCGACTACGACAAGCTCCGGGGCAAGGACGTCTTCGAGCGGGTGGCCAAGGCCTGCCCGTACAACGCCCTGTCCTACGACGACGGTCGCTACTACGGCCAGGGGACCCCGGCGCTCCAGCCCTACGAGAAGGCGGCGACCTACGAGTACGGCAGGCCCTGGGTGCGGACCAACGGGGGTCCGCCCATCGGGACCGCGCGCAAGTGCCACTTCTGCCTCCAGCGCGTGGAGGCGGGCATGCTCCCCGCCTGCGTCACGACGTGCGACGGCGGGGTCAGCTTCTTCGGGGACCTGAGCGACCCGGAGAGCCTGGTCTCGAAGCTCCTCGGCACGCACGGCACGTTCAAGCTGCAGGCCGCGCTCAAGACCGAGCCGCGCGTGCACTACCTCGTTGACGACACCCAGGCGGCGGACAGCCTCAAGGCCTGCCTGGCCTGCCACCGATAGGGAGGACGGCGATGGCGACGGAGATGGAAACCGCGAACGGCAGCCAGGTCTGGTACCTGGATCGCCGCAACTTCCTCGTCACCGGGGCCTTCCTGGGCGGCTCGGCCCTCCTCGCCGCGCAGCTCCGGCACGCGATGACGCTCGTGGGCCGGGCCGAGGCCCAGGGGCTCGTGGGCGGGGCCTACCCCCTGGCCAAGCCCGAGAACGTCCTCTACTCGGTGTGCCTCCAGTGCAACACGGGGTGCGGCATCAAGGCGAAGCTCGTGGACGGCGTCGTCGTCAAGATCGACGGCAACCCGCTGGATCCGATGAACCTCACGCCGCACCTGCCCTACCGGTCCTCGCCCTTCGACACGGCGACCTACGACGCCATCCTCTGCCCCAAGGGGCAGGCGGGGCTCCAGAGCGCCTACGACCCGTACCGGATCGTCAAGGTCCTCAAGCGCGCGGGCCCGCGCGGGTCGAACCGGTGGCTGACGATTCCCTTCGACCAGGCGGTCCAGGAGATCGTCGAGGGCGGCGAGCTCTTCCGGCACGTCCCGGGCGAGGAGCGCCGGAAGGTCGCGGGACTGAGGGAGATCCGGGCCCTCCGCGACCCCAAGCTGGCCAAAACGCTGGCCGACGACTCCAAGGGGGTCCAGGCCAAGAAGCTGACCGTCCCCCGAGTTCAAGGCCAAGCACGCCGAGCACCTCCCCCTCCTCATCGACCCGGACCACCCCGACCTCGGCCCCCGGAACAACCAGTTCGTCTTCGCCTGGGGGCGGCTCAAGGCGGGCCGGGGAGACCTGATCGGCCGCTTCACCCGGGACGCCTTCGGCTCCGTGAACGCCCACGGGCACACGACGGTCTGCCAGGGCTCGCTGTACTTCTCCGGCAAGGCGATGAGCGAGCAGTACCGGGACGGGAAGTGGACCGGGGGGGCGAAGTTCTACTGGCAGGCCGACACCGGCAACAGCGAGTTCATCATCTTCGTGGGCGCCTCTCCGCTCGAGGGGAACTACGGCCCGCCGCTCCGGATCCCGAAGATCATGGAAGGCCTCACCTCCGGGCGGCTCCGCATGGCCGTGGTGGACCCGCGCTTCTCGAAGACGGCCGCCAAGGCGTGGCGCTGGCTCCCGGCGAAGCCGGGAACGGAGGCCGCGCTGGCGCTCGCCCTGAGCCGGTGGATCATCGACCACGGGCGCGTCGACGCCCGTTACCTGGCCAACGCCAACCGGGCTGCGGCCAAGGCGGACGGCGAGCCCACCTGGACGAACGCCACCTGGCTGGTCAAGCTGGAGACGGACAGGACGCCCGGGGCCTTCCTGCGCGCCAAGGAGGTGGGCCTGTCGGAGAAAGACCTCTTCGTCGTCCTGAAGGACGGCCGGCCGGTCGTGGTAGACCCCTACGACGAGCAGAACCCGGTGGAGGGGGATCTCTTCGTCGCCACGGAGCTCTCGGGGATCAAGGTCAAGAGCGGCCTCCAGCTCCTCAAGGAGTCCGCCGGCACGCACAGCATCGAGGAGTGGGCCGAGATCGCCGGGGTCAACCCGCGCGACGTGGTGGACCTCGCGCAAGAGTTCACCAGCCACGGGAAGAAGGCCGCCGCCGACATCCACCGCGGCGTCTCCCAGCACACCAACGGCTTCTACAACGTCGTGGCCTGGCTCACGCTCAACCTCCTGATCGGCAACTACGACTGGAGGGGGGGGATGATCAAGGCGACCACCTACGACGCCGCCGGCGGCAAGCCGGGGCAGCCGTTCCCTCTGGGCAAGCTCATGCCCGGCAAGGCGGCGCCCTTCGGGGTGAGCCTCCTCCGCCACGACGTCAAGTACGAGGAGACCACCCTCTTCGCCGGCTACCCGGCCAAGCGGCCCTGGTTCCCCCTCTCCTCCGACCTCTACCAGGAGATCGTCCCGTCGGCGGGGGATGCCTACCCCTATCCGATCAAGGCCCTGTTCCTCTACATGGGCTCTCCGGTCTACGCGCTGCCCGCGGGGCACACGAACATCGCCATCCTCTCGGACGTCGCGAAGGTGCCGCTCTTCGTGGCCAGCGACATCGTGATCGGCGAGACCTCCATGTACGCCGACTACATCTTCCCCGACCTCTCCTACCTCGAGCGGTGGGAGTTCCACGGCAGCCACCCCTCCGTGGCGCCGAAGATCCAGCCCGTGCGCCAGCCCGTGATCGCGCCCATCCCGGAGACCGTCACGGTGTTCGGCGAGGCGATGCCCCTGTCGCTCGAGGCGCTGCTCCTCGGGATCGCCGAGCGGCTGGACCTGCCGGGCTTCGGCAAGGACGGCTTCGGCCCCAAGCAGCCCTTCGCGCGTCCCGACGACCTCTACCTCCGGATGGTGGCGAACGTCGCGGCGGGAGACCGGCCGGGGGACGCCGTCCCCGACGCGAGCGACGAGGAGGTGAGGCTCTTCCTGGCCTCCCGGCGGCACCTGCCGAAGACGGTCTTCGACCCGGCACGCTGGGAGCGGACCGTCGGCGGCGAGTGGTGGCGGAAGGTGATCTACGTGTTGAACCGCGGCGGGCGCTTCCAGGACGCGGACAAGGCCTACGACGGCGACCGGGTGGCCAACCGCTACGGCACCCTCATCAACCTCTACCAGGAGAAGACGGCCAGGACGAAGAGCGCGATGACGGGTAAGCCCTTCCCCGGCCTCGCCACCTACCTCCCCGCGCCGGCGGACAGCCTCGGGCGGCCCATCGCCGACCAGGGCTACGACCTCCGGCTCATCACCTTCCGGGAGATCAGCCACACCAAGTCCCGGACCGCGGCGGACTACTGGCTCCTCCAGCTCCTCCCCGAGAACTCCGTGATCATGAACGAGGTGGACGCCACGCGGCTCGGGCTCAAGGACGGCCAGACGGTGAAGATCGCCTCGGCGACGAACCCCGAAGGGGTGTGGAGGCTCGGAGGAGGCCGGACGCGCCCCATGGCGGGGAAGCTCCGGGTGATCCAGGGGATCCGCCCGGGCGTGGTCGCCTTCTCGCTGGGCCACGGCCACTGGGCCTACGGGGCCGCCGACGTGGTGGTGGACGGGAAGGTCGTGAAGGGCGATCCGCGGCGGGGCAAAGGCATCCACGCCAACGCCGCCATGCGGGTGGACCCGGTGCTCGGGAATACCTGCCTCTCCGACCTGACCGGCGGAAGCGCGGTGTTCTACGACACCGACGTGAGGGTGGTGAGGGCGTGACGAAGAGGAGGCACTCGATGTCCGAGATTCCCAAGCCCTTCCGCGCATTCGGGCGGCGGCACCCCGCCGTCGCGAAGGCCTACGAGGCACTGGGACACGCGTGCGCCAGGACGGGGCCGCTCGACGCCAAGACCCGGGAGCTCGTGAAGCTCGGGATGGCGATCGGCGCCCGCCTGGAAGGAGCCGTTCACGCCCACACGCGCCGGGCGCTGGAGGCCGGCGTCGCCCCGGAAGAGATCCGCCACGTGGTGGCTCTGACCGCGCCGACCCTGGGCTTTCCGACCGCCGTGGCCGCCTTCACCTGGGTGGAGGAGCTGCTGGGGCGCGCGAGAAGAGCCCGCGGATGACGCCGCACGTCCTGGCCCACACCTCGAGCCGCGAGATCCCCCTCCCCGAGCGCGCCCTGGACGACCTCCTCGAGGAGGCCGTCGCCTTTCACGGGCACTGCTGCCCCGGGCAGGTCCTCGGCGTCCGGATGGTGGTCGCCGGCTGCCGCGAGGTCGGAATCCCGCTGCCGCGGCGGGTCGGCAAGGGCCTCGTCGTCTTCGTGGAGATCGACCGTTGCGCCACTGGGCGCTCATCCTCACCTACCCGACCCAGCTCATCCCCTTCGCCTCCTGGCTGCTGATGGGCTACTTCCGCACGATCCCCAAGGAGATCGAGGAGAGCGCCATGGCCGACGGCTGCTCCCGGTTGCAGATCCTGGTGCGGATCATCCTCCCGCTCTCCGTGCCGGGCTTGCTCTCGGCCGGGATCTTCTCCTTCACCCTCTCCTGGAACGAGTTCCTGTACGCCCTCATCTTCATGTCCTCCGGCGGCATGAAGACCATCCCCGTCGGCACCGTGAGCGACCTCATCCGGGCGGACACCCTGTTCTGGGGCTCGCTCATGGCCTCGGCCGTCCTGGGCTCGGTGCCCATCGCGATCCTCTACTCCTTCTTCGTCAAGCACTACGTCTCCGGCCTGACCGCGGGCGCCGTCAAAGGCTGACCGGCCCGAAGACCGCGGCGCCGCGACCGGTCACGGACCCGGACTCCTGCCGAACGCCTGCGTCGGCTGCATCGCGAGGTCGGTCCCGAGCGGCTTGTCGAAGTTCCCGGTGTTGTTGACAGGCCATCCAGAACAGGTTACACAATGTGTGATTGGAGGTGTGATATGAAGAGGAAGACCCGCCCTAAGACGGTCCGGCGAAGCGTGGCCCTGCCGCGTCAGCTCGTCGAGGAGGTGACCACCGTGGCACCCCCCGAGCTCCGTGAGAACCTCAACCGACTTGTGACCGTGGCTCTTCAGGAATTCGCGGCCAAGAAAAGGGAGCGGGCCTTCGAGGAGGCGATGGCGCGGATGGCAGCGGACCCGGCGATTCAGGCCGAGTGTGCAGCCATCTCCAAGGAGTTCGGCACCGCTGAGAGGGACGGTCTGAAGGATGATTAGCCGCGGCCAGATCTATTTCGTCAGTCTCGGTCCCACGCGGGGCCGGGAACAGGCCGGCCGGCGGCCCGTTCTGGTGGTGTCGGCTGACGCCATCAACCGCCAGCCCTTGGTGGTCTCCGTCGTCGTTGGAACCGAGGCCAAGAATGTTCCCCGCGACTATCCGACCAACGTCCGGGTGACGGCCAAAGAGACCGGCCTTCCGAAGGACACCGTTTTCCTCTGCTTTCAGATTCGCTCCCTCGACCCGACTCGGTTCTATGATCCGGAGACTCGCCGCCCCACTCTCGCAGGGGCTCTCCCACCGGCGCGCATGGCCGATGCGGAACGGGCGCTCAAGCTGGTGCTCAACCTGTGAGCCGTGCCCCGGCGTCCCGCCTCGAGGTCGCCAGCCGCCCGGCAACGCGCTGGACGGCCTCGGAGAGACCCCCGGGCAGGGCGATGACGATCGCCATGAACAGGACGCCGAAGATCAGCAGATGGACGTCCACCCAGCGCACCGCCAGGTACTCCTTGAGGAGCACGTAGAACGCCGCGCCGAGTACCGGTCCCTGGAGCGTGCCGACGCCGCCGATGAAGGTGATCAGGACGGCGTCGAAGGTCCAGGCCGGGCTGAAGGGGTGCTGGAGATAGAAGCTGATGTGGTAGTAGGCGAACACCCCGCCGGCGAGCCCGGCGAGCGCGGTGGACAGGGCGACCGCGGCGAGCTTGAGGCCGAACGCCCCGACCCCCGAGGCCTCCGCCGCCGCCTCGTCCTCGCGCACCGCGCGCATGCCGAGCCCGAGCCGGGAGGCGCCGACGGCCGCCACCACGAGGACCGACAGGACGGCCAGCGCCAGCGCCGCGTAGTAGCGGTGGGTCAGGCGGTACGCGGCGATCGTGGTGGCGGGCAGCGTCGAGATGTCGGGCAGCACGTTCCCGACCGTCACCCGCAGGATCTCGGCCAGCGCCAGCGTCCCCATGGCGAAGTAGGCGCCCCGCAGCCGGAACGCGGCGAGGCCGACGCCGACGCCGGCCGTCGTGGCCACGGCCGCGCCCGCCGCCACGGCCAGGGCGATGGGGGTGCCCGTCACCCAGAGGCTGCGCGTGACGAGGCAGCCGAGGCCGAAGAAGGCGGCGTGGCCCAGGTTCACCTGCCCAGCGAGCCCCGCGATGATGTTCCAGCTCTGCGCCAGCGCCACCGAGAGGAGGAACACGACGCCGAGGTTCAGGAGGTCCTCTCGCCGCACGACGAGCGGCACCGGAGCCAGCGCAATCAGCGCCAGCATCGTCGCGATCAGCCAGCGGAGGTCGGCGCCGCCCGGGGCTCTCACGAGCGGCCGAAGAGCCCCTGCGGCCGGGCGAGCAGCACGCAGAAGAAGATCAGGAGCCCGACGACCTCCCGGTAGGGGCCCCCGAAGGCCATGGCGCTGGCCGCCTCCGCGATGCCCAGCACGAGCCCGCCGACGAACGTGCCGAACAGCGAGCCGAGCCCGGCCAGGACGACGACGATGAGAGCCTTGAGCGTCCACTCGAGCCCGATGGCCGGGCTGATGGAATAGCCGACGATGACCAGGGACCCGGCCGCGCCGGCGAGGCCGGTCCCGATGGCGAACGCCGCCATGTACGCGCGCCGCACGTCGATCCCCTGGAGGAGCGCGGCCTCCCAGTCCTCCGCGGTGGCCCGGATCGCCTGACCCCACCGCGCGCGCGCCAGGTAGAGGTGGGTGAGGCCGATCAGGCCGAGCGCGACGCCGAGGCTCAGGAGGCGCCCCACGGGCACGACGAGCCCGCCCAGGGCGAAGGTCTGGCCCCCGTACTCCGTCGTGACCGACCGCTCGTCGGCGGTGAAGACGCGCACGGCCAGGGCGTGGAGGGTGAGGGCGAGGCCGAAGCCCACCAGCAGCGAGTTCTTGATCCGCGTCTCCTCGTCGAAGCGGACGACGAAGCTGAAGAGGCTGCCGTAGAGGCCGAGACCCAGCGCGGCCGTGAGGGGGATCACCAGGACCAGGGCCAGGAACGGATCGAGCCCGAGGAGGGTGAACAGCCAGAAGGCCGCGTATCCGCCCACCATGATCAGCTCGCCGTGGGCGACGTTGAGCACCTTCAGCACGCCGAAGACCAGGGAGAGTCCGGCCGCCGCCAGGCCGTAGAGGCCGCCCAGCAGGAGGCCCAGGATCAATTGCTGGAGGAGGGCCCTCACCGCGCGATGGCCAGCGGTCCCAGGTAGGCTTGCCGCACCTGGGGGTCCGCGAGCACGTCGGCCCCGCGCCCCTCGCCTACGATCCGCCCGTGCTCGAGCACGTAGGCCCGGTGGGCGAGGGCCAGCGCCGCCCGGACGTTCTGCTCCACCAGGAAGATCGCCACGCCGCCCCGGTTGATGTCGGCGAACACGCGGAAGATCGACTCGACGACCCGCGGGGCCAGGCCGAGCGAGGGCTCGTCGAGCATCAGGAGGCGGGGTCGCGTCATGAGCGCGCGCCCGATGGCGACCATCTGCTGCTCGCCTCCCGACAGGGAGCCGGCGAACTGGCGCCGCCGCTCGGAGAGCCGCGGGAAGGTTTCGTAGATCCGGCCGAGCGTCGCCTCCCGCTCCGCGCGGGCCCGCGGCGTGAAGGCGCCGAGCCGGAGGTTCTCCTCGACCGTCATGCGTCCGAACAGGCGCCGCCCCTCGGGCACCATGGCGATCCCGCGTTCGACCAGCCGGTGCGCCCGGACGGCCGCGAGATCCTCCCCGTCCCAGCGGACGAGGCCGGCCCGTGCCGGGACGAGCCCCGCGATGCACCGGAGGAGCGTGGTCTTGCCGGCGCCGTTCGATCCCACGAGCGCGACGATCTCCCCGGGGGCGACCCGGAGGCTCACGCCCGACAGGGCCCGGAGCTCGCCGTACGCGGCGTGGAGGTCCCGGACCTCAAGCACCGCGCGCCGGCTCCCAGCTCCCGAGGTAGGCGTCGATCACGGCCGGATCGGCGGCGACGGCGGCGGGCGGGCCATCGGCGATCTTGTCGCCGGCGCTCAGGACCACGATGCGATCGGAGAGATCGAGGAGGGCCCACACGGTGTGCTCGACCAGCAGCACGGTCACCCCGGCGTCGCGGACCCGCCGGACCACGTCCATCGCCTGCGCCGTCTCCGCGGGCGTGAGGCCGGCCATGAACTCGTCGAGGAGCAGGAGGTCGGGGCCCGTGGCGAGCGCCCGGGCCAGCTCCAGGTGCCGTCGCTCCACGAGACCCAGGCGCTCGGCCTTCCAGTCGGCTTTCCCGTCGAGGTCGACCAGCGCGAGGAGCCGCCGCGCCTCCGCCTCGGCGGCGGCTCCCCGGGTCCGGCGCCGGCCGTAGAGGTGCCCCACCAGGACGTTCTCCAGCACGGTCAGGCCGGGAAACGGGCGCACGTGCTGGAACGTCCGGGCGATCCCGTGCGCACACACCCGGTGCGGGGGGAGCCCGGTGATCTCCTGCCCCCGCAGGCGGATCCGACCCCGATCGGGCCGGAGCGCCCCGCTGATCAGGTTGAAGAGTGTCGTCTTGCCCGAGCCGTTCGGGCCCATGATCCCGAGGACCGCGCCCTCGGGCACGGCGAAGCTCACGTCCCGGACGGCCTGGACGCCCGCGAAGGCCTTGGAGACGCCTTCGAGGGCCAGCAGCGTCATCGTTCGGGACCTCCCTCCACCCCCCCAACCCCCCTCCCCACCCACCGGGGGAAGGGGGGCTTGGCTGGCGAGGGCATCGGGTCGCGCCGGCCCCTCAGCGCCGGGCGAAGGGCGGCGCCGGATAGGCCAGCGGCGCCGTCGAAAACTCCTTCGGCCAGACCAGCTCCTGCTTGCCGTTGATCCACTGGATGAACACCGACTGGACGATCCCCGTCCCGTCGGGGCGGAACTTCACGGGGCCGATCACCGCGGTCATGTCCGTGGCGGCGATGGCGTCGCGCACCTTCTCCCGGTCGGCGGCCCCGGCCCGGGCGAGCGCGGCCGCCAGGATCTGCACGGTCGCGTACGACGGCCCGGTCATCGGATCGGCCGGCCGGCCGATGCGCTTCACGTGTGCCGCGTTCAGCTCGGCCACGCCCGGATACTTCACGGCGTTGTGCCAGCCGGGCGCCAGCATCACGTAGTCCCCGTCCTTGCCCAGGTTCTTCGACCACACCGGCGGGTCGGGCGCCCGGATGAAGAGCGCGAGCTTCGGGTTGAAGTCCAGCTCCTTCATCTGCTTGACGATCGCCATCCCGTCGGGCGGCGTCGGGAGGGCATAGACCACGTCGGCCTGGGCGGCTTTCGCCTTGAGGATCAGGTCGGAGTAGTCCTTGGCCCCCGGTGCGTACTCGCCGTGCGCGACGACCTCGTACCCGGCGGCCTTGCCGGCCTCGGTGAAGGCGGCGGCCATCTCCCGGCCCCAGTCGGTCTTCTCCTGGAAGATCGCCGCCCGCCGGGGCCGCTCGCCGCCGGGGATGGCGGTCAGGAGCGGGACGAGCTGCTGGCCGATGTCGGGCGACTTCCAGAACGGCGAGAACAGGTAGCGGAACCCCTGCTGGTGGATCTTGTGGAGGGCGAAAGCCACCCCGAGGTAGGGGATCCGGTTCTTCTCGGCCACCGACGCGGCGGCCGCGTGGAGGTCCGACCCGAAGCCGCCCAGGTAGGCGACCACGCCCTGGGCCGCCAGCGTCTCGAGACGGCTCACGGTCTTGGTCGCGTCGGACTCGTCGTCGAGCAGGACCAGCTCGAGCGGCACCGTCCGGCCCCCCACGGTCACGCCGCCGGCCCGGTTGACGTCGTCCACCGCGATCTCGTAGCCGGCCCGGACCTGCGCGCCGCCGGCCGCGTAGCGGCCCGTCAGGGGGACCACCGCGCCCACCTTGATGGCCTGGGCCGCCGTCACGGCGGGCCAGCCGGCCAGCGCTCCGGCCAGGACCAGGACGATGCCCCACCGATGCCACCCCTGTCTCATGGTGCCCTCCTTGATTATGGTGATCGACCCCCCGGTGCGTCGCACGCGGCCGTCCCGCCGCCCCCGGCGCCCGTCGCCGAGCGCCAGGCGGGAGGCGCCGCAAATGAGCCTTGACAGTGACCCGACGGCTGCTTGAACGTACCCAAAGAGTCTCGGCACTGTCAATCGCAACCCGAGGAGTGACCGCGATGCCTGAACCGGACCGGCCCCCGGACCGCGCTGCCCCGTTGCCGCCACGCCAGCTCGCCGACGCCGAGCTCGCCGCACTCCGTGCCCCCTACCAGGAGCTGATCGGGTTCGTGCCGCCCCGCATCCAGGCCCGCACGGAGCTCGGCGCCCGGCTCGACCCGGAGCTCCTCCGGCTGCAGGAGCAGGCGCGGTTGCGCGCGATGTACCCCGCCTGCTTCGACGCGAAGACGGCGCAGCTCATGCTCTTCGGCATCCTGCTCGCGCTGATGGGCGACGCCGCGCGGCTCCACGCGATCGCGGCGCGGCGGGCCGGCGCCTCCTGGGAGGAGCTGCACGCGGTCGTGGGCCTGGCGTATCTGTTCCGCGGGCTGCCCGCCGCCAACCTGGGCGCGGAGATCCTGCTGAAGCTGGCCGAAGCCGAGGGCGCCGCCGCGCCACCGGCGTGAATCGGAAGGGGGACCACGCATGGGTGCGCCGTATCGAGCCGATCAGGTCGGGAGTTTCCTGCGTCCGGCGGAGCTGCTGCGGGCCCGCCAGGATCCGGGGGTGAGCCCGGACCGGCTGCGCGCGCTGGAAGACCGGGAAATCCTCCGCGTCCTGGGCAGGCAGCAGGAGCTGGGCTTCGAGGTCTTCACCGACGGCGAGCTGCGCCGCAAGAACTTCATGAGCGACTTCACCGACGCGGTCGAGGGATTCGACTTCGGCGACGCGGTCGCGCGCGCCTGGCAGGGCGCCGGCGGCGCGCCGGTGAGCAGCGTGACGGGGATCGTGACCCGGAAGCTCCGGCCGCTGCGCCGCCTCACCGCGCACGAGCTCCCGTTCCTCAAGGCGCACAGCCCGGGCGCCATCAAGATGACGCTGCCCAGCGCCACGCAGTTCCCCGCCATCGCGTACAAGCGCGGCGTCAGCGACGCGGCCTACCCGAATCACTCCGCCCTCCTGTGGGACATCGTCGCCGTCATGAAGGCCGAGGTGCAGGCCCTGGCCGGCGAGGGGGTGCGGTACATCCAGATCGACGCCCCGCGCTACAGCTACTACGTCGACCCCAAGTGGCGCGAGTGGATCCGGACCGAGATGGGCCTCGAGCCCGACGCGACGCTCGACGAAGCGCTGCGGGCGGACAACGCCTGCCTGGAGGCGGCGCGGCGCCCCGGGGTGACGGTCGCCATCCACCTCTGCCGGGGCAACAACCGGAGCCACTGGTACGCCGAGGGCGGGTACGACCCCATCGCCGAGAAGTTCCTCGGCTCGCTCCAGGTGGACCGCTTCCTCCTGGAGTACGACGACGCGCGCTCCGGGACCTTCGAGCCCCTGCGCTTCGTCCCCCGCGGCAAGACGGTGGTGCTCGGGCTGGTCAGCAGCAAGCGCCCCCAGCTCGAGTCCCCGGGCGACCTGGCCCGGCGGATCGACGAGGCTGCCCGCTACGTCGCGCTCGACGACCTCGCGCTCTCCCCCCAGTGCGGCTTCGCCTCGACCATGGAGGGCAACCTCCTCTCGGAGGACGAGCAGTGGGCCAAGCTGCGCCTCGTCGTGGAGACGGCGCGCGAGGTGTGGCGCTGACCGCGCCGCGCCTCCAATCCCACACCGCCTCGACCCGCCCGCTCCCGCGGACGAGACGCGGGCCTCTATCGCCCGACGCGGTCGAAGGCCTTGGGCGGCGGGCTCTCGAACCGCAGGGGG
>CAYQDR010000035.1:16693-38627 GCA_964416315.1 uncultured bacterium | reverse complement strand
CTTGTCAGGTGATCATTGGGATCCCGCCGCAAGGGCTGACGAATCGCCCTTGCGGTTTTTTGTTGGCCGCCGGGCCCCAGCTTGACAGGAGGAGACCGAAGGAATGCGTGAGACCGGAACCGTGAAGTGGTTCAACGAGGCCAAGGGGTACGGGTTCATCGCCCGTAACGGCGGGGAGGACGTCTTCGTCCACTACTCCGCCATCCAGGGCTCGGGCTTCCGCACGCTGGCCGAGGGCCAGACGGTGGAGTTCGACGTCGTGGAGGGCCCGAAGGGGAAGCAGGCGGCCAACGTCACCAAGAAGTAAGGGCTCCCTGAACCACGCGCGGCCCCGGGGGCGCCCCCGGGGCCGCGTTTTTTTTTGTGTTCCCGCGCGGTTGCCGCGGGGCGGCATCCCGGGGCACGCCGGGAGCGTCTGATATAATCGGGAGCGCTGTGGAGGGGGGATGACCGGCGTGAGGGACGTCCGGAAGGTCATCATCGTGGGCTCCGGTCCCGCGGGGCTGACCGCGGGGATCTACGCGGCCCGCGCGAACCTCTCTCCCCTCATCCTGGCCGGGGCGCAGCCCGGCGGCCAGCTCATGCTGACGACCGACGTCGAGAACTACCCCGGGTTCGAGCAGGCCATTCTCGGACCGGACCTCATGGACGTCATGCGCCGCCAGGCGCAGCGGTTCGGCGGGGAGATCCTCGACGACGACGCGATCGGCGTGGACCTCTCCCACCGGCCCTTCACGGTCAAGACGGCGGAGCGGGGCTACCAGGCGTCGACGCTCGTCATCGCGACGGGCGCCTCGGCGAAGATGCTCGGGCTGGAGTCGGAGCGGAAGCTCCTCGGGCGCGGGGTCTCGACCTGCGCCACCTGCGACGGGTTCTTCTTCAAGGGCCAGGAGCTCGCCGTCGTGGGCGGCGGCGACTCGGCGATGGAGGAGGCGACCTTCCTCACGAAGTTCGCGAGCAAGGTCACGGTCGTCCACCGGCGGGACGCGCTGCGGGCGTCCAAGATCATGCAGGACCGGGCGCGGAAGAACCCGAAGATCGCGTGGATCTGGGACACCACGGTGGACGAGGTCCTGGACGTGACCCAGGGCAAGGTCACGGGCGTTCGGCTCCGGAACCTGAAGACGGGCGCGCGCAGCGAGATGACGGTCGGGGGCGTGTTCGTCGCGATCGGGCACACGCCGAACACGCAGCTCTTCGCCGGGCAGCTCGAGCTCGACGCGGGCGGCTACATCGTGACGCAACCCGGGTCCGCCCGCACGAGCGTCCCCGGCGTCTTCGCGGGCGGCGACGTGGCCGACCACGTCTACCGCCAGGCGGTCACTGCCGCCGGGACCGGCTGCATGGCCGCCATCGATGCGGAGCGCTTCCTGGAGGCGGAAGGACACTAGACCCCCCCTCCACGCCAGCGCGCGGCCCCGGGCTCCGATCGGCGGCTCCGATCGGTGCTTGACCGCTCCGGGGCCGCGGGCTAAGCTCGCGGCACCGTTCCGATCTCGAGCCAGCACCGCAGGCTGGAGGCCCCGGCATGCGCTGTCCCCGGTGCCAGGCTGAGAACCGCGAGGGGCGCCGCTTCTGCGCGGAGTGCGGAGGCTTCTTCGCCCTCGGCTGTCCCGCCTGCGGCTTCTCGAACGAGCTTGGCGAGAAGTTCTGTGGCGGTTGTGGCCGCCTGCTGGGCGCACCGGGGCGCGCCTCGCCGAGCTTTGCGTCCCCGCGCACCTACACGCCCAAGCACCTGGCCGAGAAGATCCTCACCTCGCGGAGTGCGCTCGAGGGCGAGCGGAAGCAGGTCACGGTCCTCTTCTGCGACCTCGCCAACTCGACGGCCCTCGCCGAGCGGCTGGGGCCAGAGGGCATGCACACGCTCCTGAACCGGTTCTTCGAGCTCTCGCTGGCGGAGGTCCACCGCTACGAGGGAACGGTCAACCAGTTCCTGGGGGACGGCTTCATGGCGCTGTTCGGGGCGCCGATCGCGTACGAGGACCACGCGCGCCGGGCGGTGCTTGCGGCGCTCGGGGTCCGCCAGGTCGTCGGCGAACGGCGGCCGGAACTCGGGGTCGACCTCGCGGTGCGGATGGGGTTGAACACGGGGCTCGTGGTGGTGGGTAGCATCGGCGACAACCTGCGGATGGACTATACCGCCGTGGGCGACACGACCAACCTCGCGGCGCGTCTCCAGCAGCTCGCCAAGCCCGGCGCGATCCTCGTGAGCGAGGCGACGGCGCGCCTGATACGTCGCAGCGTGCGGCTCGAGCCGGTGGGCGTGGTGTCGGTCAAGGGCAAGGCCGAGCCGGTGGCGGCGTCCGCCGTCCTCGCGCTCCGACCCCGCCGATCACCGCTCGAGGAGGCCGGGGAGCGCGCGCTGAGCCGATTCGTGGGCCGCGAGCGGGAGCTGACGATGTTGCGCGAGCGCCTCGGGCTAACCGAGAGCGGTCAGGGGCAGGTGGTCGGGATCGTCGGCGAGCCGGGCGTCGGGAAGTCGCGCTTGCTCTACGAGTTCTGCCGCGCGATCGCCGCTAGACGGGTGACCTACCTCGAAGGGCGGTGCCTGTCGTTCGGGAGCGTCATCCCCTACCTGCCTGTCCTCGACATCCTCAGGAGCAACTGCGGGATCGCGGAAGGGGAGCCTCCCCAGGCCGTCACGGTCAAGGTGCGGGCTGCCCTCGAGGAGGTGGGGATGGACGCCGAGGAGGGGGCTCCGTACCTCCTCCAGCTCCTCGGGACGAGGGAGGGAGCGGAGCGACTCGGTCTGTTGAGCCCGGAGACCATCCGGGGGCGGACCATGGAGACCCTCCGCCAGCTCAGCCTGAAGGGCAGCCGGCGGCGCCCGCTCGTCTTCGCCATCGAGGATCTCCATTGGATCGACCGCAGCTCTGAGGAGTACCTGGCCTCCCTTGTCGAGAGCCTGGCGGGCGCGCCGATCCTGCTTCTGACGACCTACCGGCCCGGCTATCGGCCATCGTGGATGGACCGCTCCTATGCGACCCAGATCGCGCTCCCGCCGCTCGCTCCGGAGGAGAGCCTGAGCGTCGTCCAGTCCGTGCTGCAGCGAGAGCCTCTTCCCGCGCCGGTGGCCCACGCGATCCTCAAGAAGGCTGAAGGGAACCCGTTCTTCCTCGAGGAACTGGCCCGGGCGGTGGTGGAGCACCCCGACCTGGGCGCGGTGGCGGTGCCCGATACCATCCAGGGTGTGCTGATGGCCCGGATCGACCGCCTCTCGGAGGCCCCGAAGCGGCTCCTCCAAACGGCGTCGGTTCTGGGGCGCGAGTTCTCGCTCCGGCTGTTGCGGGCCGTGTGGGCCTGGCCCGGGGAGCCGGAGCCCCTGCTCGCGGAGCTCAGGCGGCTGGAGTTCGTGTACGAGCAGACCGGGGCCGAGGAGCCGGGCTACTCGTTCAAGCACGCGCTCACCCAGGAGGTCGCGTACGACAGCCTGCTGACTCCGCACCGCCAGGCCCTCCACGCGGCGGCAGGCCGGGCGCTCGAGGGCCTGTCCCCCGACGAGAAGCCGAACGGGCTGCTGGCCCACCACTTCCGGGCGGCGGGGGATCTGGAACGGGCCCTCGACTGCCACGCTCGCGCCGCCGACGCCGCCCGGAAGGTCTACGCGACCCGCGAGGCGCTCGGTCACTACACGGCCGCGGTCGAGGTCGCCACGCTCCTGGGGCGGTCCCGCGGCGATCCGGTCGTGAGCCGGCTCTATCTGCGGCGCGGCCAGGTCTCGGCCCAGAGCGGGGACATCGCCGGGGCCCGGGCCGATTTCGAGACAGCACTGGCGGGTGCACGCGCGACGGGCGACCGGACGACGGAGATGCACGCCCTGGACGAGCTCGGCTTCCTCCTCGCCGGCGCGGCGGACTACCGGGAGGCCGTGCCGCGCCTCGAGGCCGCGCTCCGCATGGCCGAGAGCCTCGGCGACGGTCCGGCCCAGGTGACCATCCTCAGCCGCCTCTCGATCGTCTCATCGAACCGGTGCGAGTTCGACCGCGGGCTCGAGTACGCCCACCGGGCGATCGGGCTCGCGCGCGAGCTCGGCGATGGGCGCGCCCTCGCGATCGCGATGGACAGCCTGCTGCTCGCGTCGGTCCCGATCGCCGACTTCGCGACGATCGACGAGACCGCCCGGCAGCTGGTGGAAATCCACCGGAGCCACGGCGACCTCTGGTACCTCCAGTTCGCGTTCGTCCAGTGGAGCTACGTGCCAATGGGGGCGGGCCGCTGGCAAGAGGCCCTCGCCCGGGTGGACGAGGCCCTCGCCGTCAACCGGCGGATCGGCGACCGCGGGAACGAGCCCATGTATCTCGCCTTCCAGTGCTGGATCAACCTGAGCCGCGGCGAGTACGCGCGGGCGCTCACTGAGGGGCGCCGAGCCGTGGAGGTGGCGACCGAGCTTGGCCACGTGGAATGGATCGCGTGGGGCGAGACCTTCCTCGGCTGGGTGCTCTACGAGCTCGGCGCGCCGGCCGAGGCCGTCCGGCACCTTCGGGAGGGTCTGGAGGCGGCCGAGCGGAGCGGGGCGTTGCTCCACGCCGTAAACTGCGCGGGGCATCTGGCCTGGGCCCACCGGCTCGCCGGCGACGAGGCGGCGGCGCGGGCCGCGGCCAACCGGGCGGAGGCGCTGATGAGTCAGGTCCGGGCACCGGCAGGCCGAGCCTTCGTCGTCGGGACGCCTGCGTACGTGGCCGTCGCCCGGGTCCACCTGGCGCGAGGGGACCCGGCAGGCGCCGAGCGGGTGCTCGGGCCGATGCTCGTGGCCGCCGAGGCATGCGGCTGGCAGGCGGCGATCGCACTCGCCTCGCTCGTGATCGGTCGGTGCCGAGCCGCGCGCGGGAGCCGGGAGGGTGCCGAGAGCGTCCTGCGTCGGGCGCTCGCAATCGCGCGCGGAATCGACCTCGCGGCGGTCGGGTGGGAAACCCACGCCGTGCTGGCGGGGCTCTGCCGCGCGGCGGGCCGGTTCGACGCGGTGGAGCGGCACCTCGGGGAGGCGCGGGCGATCGCCGAGCGGTTGGCTGACGGGATCGAGGACGAGGCCGTGAGCGAGCGGTTCCGCAGGCACGCGGCGGCCCAGATCGCCATGCTGGCGGGCGCGGGAGGGATGTCAGAATGAGGATCGAGACGAGCGGGATCCACCACCTGACCGTGCGCGTGGCCGACGTGACCGCGTCGAGCCGATTCTACGAGGACGTGCTGGGCTTCCAGGTCCAGCGGCCCCAGCCGGACCTCGCCTTCTTCAGGGCGGGCGGGACGCTGGTGGTCCTGCGACCGCCCCTTCCCGGTACGCCGGCGGGAGACCGGTTCAGCGAGTACCGGATCGGAGTCGACCACGTCGCGCTCGCCGTCGAGAGCCGGGACGAGCTGGACAGGGCGGTGGAGGCCCTGAGGAGGGCCGGCGTCCGCACGCAGGGCGTCGAGCGGGAACCGATCCTCGACAAAGACTACGTCTGCTTCCGCGATCCAGACAACATCCAGTGGGAATGCTACTGCATGCCCCTGCAGGATCCGGCGTCGGCGCGGCGCGCACAGCTGCGCTCGGTGGCCGAGGCGTACTTCGACGCGCTGCGCCGGAAGGATTTCTCGTCGATCCCCTACGACGACCGGGTCGTCCTGCGGGCGCCGCTGGCACCCGGTGGCGTCAACGTGCCGCTCGTCGGCAAGGAGGCCCTACGGACCGTGTGGTGGCCGCCGCTGGTCCCGGCGGTCGGGAGGATCGAGGTTCTCGAGCACTACATCAATGCGGCCGCATCGGCCATCTGCAGCGAGGCGCTGGTCCAGGTCGTCGCGGTGAGCCCGCCGGCGACGCTGCGCGTGGCGGACCGCTTCACCGTGAACAGCGAGGGCAAGATCGTCGAGCAGGAGAACCACTTCGATCCGCGCGACGTGACGAGCCCCGGCTGGCAGAAGGGATGACACGGATCCTGTCAGCTCCCGACCCGGAGCGGCGCTGCGAGGTCCCGCAGGTAGGCGATCGTCGAGAGGTAGGAGAGCTTCCCCGTACGAGGGTTTTCTGAAGGCACGTTCTCGATCTCCACGCGGAGTCGGCCGAAGGCACCCTCGGCCGTGACCGTGTGGCGGTTCCGGGTGAGCCCCGGGACCGCGTAGACCCGGATCCGCGTCCGGTCGGGTCCCAGCCCGGCGAGCGAGACCGCGGCGACCACGTTGACGTTCGCCGGGAACGCCCGGACGGCTTCGCGCGCCGTCCCCTCGAAGACGAGCGTTTCCTCCCGGAGCGCGTCCAGATTCACCGCCGAGACCCCCGGGGCGCCCGCCAGCCCGCGCGGCGGCTTGCGCGTCTCCATGATGACTGTATCGAGGTGGCCGGCGACCGCGGCGCCCTTGAGCCCGTCGAGGCCCGCGATGGCGGCGGAGGGAGCGTGGATGCGGCAGCCGCGGGCGGCGGCGAGGGTCACCCACTCGGGGTGGCCGAGGAGCCCGCCCACCGACAGCACCAGGAGGTCACGCCCGGCGTCGAGGACGAGCGGGGCGAGCTCGACGAGCGCCGCCTGGCTCGCCGCCTCGACCACGAGATCCGAAGCCTCGATCAGCCGGGGAAGGGTTAGATAGGGCGGAGGGCCGGGGAGGGTCTCGAGGAACGCCTTGCCCCGCGCCTCGTCGCGGCTCGTCCCGCCGGCGAGCACGCATCCCGGGACCCCGTCCGCCAGCGCACGCGCCACCGCGCGCCCGATCGTCCCCAGCCCGACGATGCCGACCCGACGCACGGGACGGGATGCGACGGTTATCGGCACGGCTTCAGAACTCCGGCTCGGCTTCGGCCGGCGCGGCCACGGGCGCCCGCCGCCGCTGATAGAGGGCCCAGGCCACGGAGCCCAGCGCGCCGGCGAGCAGGAAACCGGAGATGGGGCGCGCCACGAAGAGCCACAGGTTCGCGTCGGTCATGAGGGCGCGTATCCTAGCAACGGAGCTAGGGGAAATCAAGTGACCGTGCTATCCTCCTGTCGATGAGGGCGCGCGGGATGACGGCGGGGCGAGCGGCCCGGCTGCGCGGACCGCTGGAGTCCCTCTACCGCGACTTCGGCTACCGCGACCGCCTCGCCAGCGACGCGATCCAGTATCCCCGCCGCTACCCGGATCCGCTCGACCGCGAGATCGCCGCGCTCCTGACGGCGAGTCTCGCCTACGGGCGCGTGGATCTCTTCGGCCCGTGGGTCGAGCGGCTGCTGGGCTGGCTCCACCCCTCGCCGCGGGCGTTCGTCGAGCGCTTCGAGCCCGCCCGGGACGCCGGGATCTTCGCGCCGTTCCACTACCGCCTGAACCGCGGCGTGGACCTGGCGGCGGCGGTCCTCGCGGTCCACCGCCTGATCGTGCGCCACGGGTCTCTCCGGAAGGCGTTCCTCGCGGGGTACTCCGAGGCGCACCCCGACGTCCGCCCCGCCCTCCAGGGCTTCGCGCTCGGGATCCGGGCGCAGGATTTCCGCCCCGTCGGGATGCGGCGCCCGACGCGGGGGTTCCGCCACCTCTTTCCGCTTCCCGCGGACGGCGGCGCGTGCAAGCGGTGGCACCTCTTCCTCCGCTGGATGGTGCGCCGGGACACTTTCGACTTCGGCGACTGGCCGGAGGTCTCGCCCGCGAAGCTCCTGATCCCGCTCGACACGCACGTCGCGAACATGGCCGATGCCCTCCGGCTCACGCGGCTCCGGAGCCGCACGGGACGCATGGTCGAGGACGTCACGCGGAGCCTCGGGCTGCTGGACCCGGCCGACCCGGTCAAGTACGACTTCGCGCTCTGCCACACGCGAATGGCCGGGGACTGCCTGGGGCGCCGGGCCCCCGTGTGCGGGAGCTGCCGGCTCCGGCCCGCGTGCCGGCACTGGCGGTGACGAGCGTGGAGGGCGGCACGCTGCTCGTCCTGGTCGCGGCGGTCGTGGGTGCGCTCGTCGCGTGGGCGCTCTTCGCGCTCGCCGGGCGCCTGAGGGCGTTGGAGGCGGCGCGCGCGACACCGGACGCGGCCCTGGCGCTCCTCCAGCGCGAGATCGGGGCGGTCCGCGAGGAGGCGCGACGGTCCGAGGAGCGCACGCTCGCCACCGTTCGCCAGGAGGTCGGGCAGTTCGGCGGACAGGTGGGGCAGCAGCTCGGCCAGGTGCAGACGGCCGTGACGACGCAGCTCCAGCAGGTGACGGCCGAGGTGAACCGGCAGCTCCAGGACGGGATGGCCCTGCTCCAGGGCGCCCAGGGCACCATGGGCGAGCGGCTCACCGAAGCCACCCGCGCGGTGAGCGAGGTCCATGGCCGGCTTGGGGCGCTCGCGGAGGCGACACGCCGGCTCGAGCAGCTCGGGCGGGACATCGCGGGCCTCGAGCAGATCCTGCGCGCGCCGAAGATTCGCGGTGGGCTCGGGGAGATCCTGCTCGAGCGACTGCTCGGGGACATCCTGCCGGCGGGGACCTACCGCCTCCAGCACGGCTTCCGGAGCGGCGAGCGGGTGGACGCCGCGATCGTGCTGGGTGAGCGCCTGGTGCCGGTGGACTCGAAGTTCCCGCTGGAGAACTTCCGCCGGCTCGTCGAAGACCCCGAGGAGGAGCGGCGACGGCAGGCCCGCCGGGCGTTCCTCCGTGACGTCCGCAACCGCGTGGACGAGATCGCCAAGAAGTACATCCTCCCCGACGAACAGACGTTCGACTTCGCGCTCATGTATATCCCCGCCGAGAACGTCTACTACGAAGTCATCGTGAAGAACCCGGAGGAGGGGGACGAGTCGGTCCTGGACTACGCCCTCGCGAAGCGCGTGATCCCGGTCTCGCCGAACTCGTTCTACGCCTACCTCCAGGTGATCCTCCTCGGGCTCCGGGGGCTCCGGGTGGAGCACCACGCCCGGGAGATCATGGCGACCCTCGGCCGACTCGGCGGCGACGTGGGGCGGGTGCGCGAGCACCTCGACACCCTCGGCCGGCACATCACGAACGCGAAGAACAAGTACGAGGAGGCGCATGCCGCATTGACCCGTCTCGAAACGAAGCTGGAGGGTCTCCAGGGGCGCGAGGGGCAGCCGGCGCTGCCCGGCGTGGGGGCCGCGGAGTGACCCAGGCCTCCGAGTGGACGATCGACGAGCACGGCGCGCTGACCGAGACGCGCCTCCAGATCCTCACGCTCGTCTCGCGCGGGAAGGTCCGCGACATGTACGAGCTGGGGGAGCACCTGCTCATCGTGACGACCGACCGGATCAGCGCCTTCGACTGGGTGCTCCCGAACGGCATCCCGGACAAGGGGAAGGTGCTGAACCAGCTCTCGGCGTTCTGGTTCCGCGCCCTGACCGACGTGGTGCCGAACCACCTCCACTCGACGGACGTCGCCGCCGATCCGCGGGTCCCGGCCCGCTACCACGCCGTGCTCGCAGGGCGCGCGATGATCGTCCGGAGGGCGGAGGTCTTCCCCGTGGAGTGCGTCGTGCGCGGCTACCTGGCCGGGTCGGGCTGGATGGACTACCAGAAGATGGGCGCCGTGTGCGGGATTCCGCTGCCTGCCGGGCTCCAGCAGGCGTCTCGCTTGCCGGACGTGATCTTCACGCCGGCGACGAAGGCGCCGGCGGGGCACGATGAGAACATCGACTTCGCGCGCGCCAGCGGGATCGTGGGGGCGGAGACCGCGGCCGAGCTGCGCCGGGTCTCGATCGCGCTCTACCGGCGGGCGGCGGGGGTGGCAGAGCGGTCCGGGATCATCATCGCCGACACGAAGTTCGAGTTCGGGCGCCACGGGGGGCGGATCCACCTCGTGGACGAGGCCCTGACGCCCGATTCCTCGCGCTTCTGGCCGGCCGCCGCCTATGCGCCGGGCCAGTCGCCGCCGTCGTTCGACAAGCAGTTCGTCCGCGACTGGCTCGAGGGCACGTCGTGGGACAAGAACTCCACGCCGCCGCGCCTGCCCCCGGAGATCGTCACGCAGACGCGCGAGAAGTACCTGGAGGCGCTCATGCGGCTGACGGGCCACGGGCTCGAGTGAGGGGCTGGCCCGGTTCGCGCCCTTGACCGGGTGTGGTATGATCCAGCGGTGATGGGCGGGGCACCCGCGATTCAGGTCTACGGCATCAACATCCTCGTGAAGCTCCTGCCGGAGGCGCCACCCGGCGTCCGCGTCTACTGCCCGAAGGGCTCGCCGATCCGTTACGGCGTCGTGGTGGGGCGGGGGGACGGGTTCGACGAGGGCGCCAACACCTTCCGCGAGATGCCCCCGGTCGAGGCGGTCGTCGCCTTCGAGGAGACGGCCGAGGAGGTCGAAGGGCACTACTTCTACGTGAGCGGCGAGGAGCTCCGGGTTCTGCGCCTCGATTCTGTGATCCTCGCGTTCCCGCGCGAGTAGGGGCGGTGGCGATCACCTTCGCGTCCCGTCGTCCTCGGTCGTCGCCGAGCCTCGACGGACAACCGCGTACGCCTCGGCCCGGCCCCTGCCTGCGTCCCAGGGCTGCTCGGTTCTCGACCCGCCGCTAGGCGGGGGAGTTCGTTCGGGCGTCCCGCTCCGCCGTGTCTTCCGCGGCCCGCGTCGTCCCGCGTGTCCTGGCGGAGCTCTCCGCGGACGAGGTCGTCGCCCTCACCCAGCGCCTCGTGCGCATCCCGAGCGTGTTCCGCGCCGGGGACCCCGACGCGAACGAGAGCGCGGTGGCGCGTGTCGTGGCCGACTGGCTCCGTGGGGAGGGGTTCACCGTCGACGTCCAGGGCGTGGCACCCGGCCGCCCGAACGTGATCGCGTGGCTCGACGGCACGGAGGGCGGCCCGACCCTGTGCCTCGAGGGGCACACGGACGTCGTGACCGAGGGCGACCCGCGGGAGTGGCGTCACCCCCCGTGGAGCGGCGTGCTCGAGGACGGGCGGATCTACGGTCGCGGCGCCGCGGACATGAAGGGCGGACTCGCGGCGGCGATGGGCGCGGCGGCGGCCGTACGCCGCTCGCGGGTCCGCTTCGCGGGCCGGCTCGTTCTGGCGGCGCTCGTGGACGAGGAGGGCGGGATGAGCGGCGCGCGACACTTCGTGCGGAGCGCCGTCGGCCAGGCCGTGGACGCGGCGATCGTCTGCGAGCCCGAGCAGAACGAGCTCTGCCTCGAGCAGAAGGGGGTGCTCTGGGCGCGGGTCGCGATCCTCGGGCGGATGGCGCACGGGGCGATGCCGTACGCCGGGGTGAACCCGATCGGCGCGGCGGGCGCGTTCGTCGCGGCGCTGCCGCGCGTCGAGCGCCGGCTGCGCCGCGGGATCGCGCGCAGCCGCTTCCTCGGCGTCCCTCACGTGACGCCGACCGCCGTCCGCGCGCCGCGCGCCGGGGTCGCGCAGAACAACGTGATCCCGTCGGCGGCCGAGCTGACGCTCGACGTCCGCCTGACGCCCGGGCTCGCCCCGGAGGCGGCCCTCGGCGTGCTCGAGACGCTCGCGCGGGAGGTCGAAGCGCGGTGGCCCGGGGCGAAGGTCGAGCTCGAGACCGTCGAGCCGCCGCGCCCGGCGACGCGGGTCCGGCGATCCGAGCCGGTGGTCCAGGCGCTCCTGTGGGCGGTCCGTGTCGTCACGGGACGGCGGCCCCGGTTCGGCGGCGTCCCCGGATCGACCGACGGCACGATCTTCGTCGCGGAGCGGGGGATCCCGATCGTGACCTTCGGTCCGGGCAAGCGCGAGATCCCGCACCAGGTGGACGAGCACGTGGACGTGGCCGAGCTCACGGAGGCGGCGCGCTGCTACGCCGCGGCGGCGGTGCGGTTCCTCCGGGCCCGTGCGTGAGCGGCGAAGGGTCCATGGCTGACCTGCCGGCAACGCCGCGTCTCCGCCCCCTGGAGGCGTTCCCGGTCGCGGTGGACGGCCGGGAGCTGCTCTGCCTCCGCGATCCGTCCGGCGTCACGGAGGCCGTCCTGACCGTCGCGCCGCCGGTGGCGGCGATCGTGGCCCTGCTGGATGGCACGCGCACGCTCCGGGACGTGCAGGCCGACATCATGCGCCGCCACGGGGCGCTCGTCCCGCTCGACCGGCTCGTGGAGCTCGTGGAGACGCTGGACCACCACTTCCTCCTGGAGGGCCCGCGGCTCGAGGCTGAGCGGGCGCGGCTGGTCGCGGCCTTCCGGGCGAGCCCCGCGCGGCGAGCGGCCCACGCCGGGAAGGCTTACGCGGCGGAGGCGGAGGCGCTGGCGGCCCAGCTCGACGGGTTCTTCACCCACCCGGACGGGCCGGGGCCGATCGGCGCGCCCCGGGCCGCGCGGCTCCGCGGCCTGGTCGCGCCCCACATCGACTTCCGGCGCGGCGGCCCGGCATACGCGTGGGCGTACCGGGCCGCGGCCGAGGCGGCGGGCGCGGACTGCTTCATCGTCTTCGGGACGGCCCACGCGGGGCTCGACGGTCATCCGTTCGCGGCGACCGCGAGGGCGTACGAGACCCCGTTCGGCCCCGCGCCCGTGGACGAGGAGGTCCTCGCGGCGGTGGTGCGGCGCGCGCCCGGGGACCTGTTCGCGGCGGAGGTCGCGCACCGCACGGAGCACTCGATCGAGTTCCAGGCGGTCTGCCTCCGGTACCTCTACCGTCGCCCCGGGGAGTTCCGGATCGTGCCGCTACTCTCGAGCTTCGTCCACGAGTGCCTCGCGCGGGGGGGAACTCCCGGGGACGACCCGGCCGTCCGCGGGACCCTCGACGCGATCCGCGAGACGATGGCGGCGGTGCCGCGTCGCTACTGCCTGATCGCGGGCGCGGATCTCGCGCACGTCGGCCCGAGGTTCGGCGACCCGGTCCCGGCGTCGCCGGCCCGACTTGCCGAGGTCGAGGCCGAGGATCGGGCGCTGCTGTCGCTCGTCGCCGCGGGCGATCCGGGCGGGTTCCTGGCGGCGGTCGTCCGGGACGGCGACCGGCGGCGGATTTGCGGGCTCTCGCCGATCTACGCGCTCCTCGAGACGCTGCCGGCCGGCCGCGGGCGTGTCCTCGCCTACGGCCAGTGGCCGGACCCCCAGGGGGCGGTCACGTTCGCCAGCGTGGCCTTCGAGGAGGACGCGCCCGCGTGAGCGAGCGCGACTCCGTGCCCGTCCCGCCCGGGACGTTCCGGATCGACCGCGACGGGGTCTGGCGCCACGAGGGCCAGGAAGTCACGCACCCGGGTGTCCTCGGGAACCTGTACGCGAACCTGCGCGTGGACGCCGGGGGGCACTACCTTCAGGTGGGACGCGGGCGCATCCCCGTGGACGTCGAGGACGCGCCGTTCGTCGCCACCCGGGTCGAACCGCTGGGAGAACCAGGGGTTGGCGCCCAGGCCCTCCGGATCCTCCTGAGCGACGGGAGCGACGAGATCCTGGTCCCCGCGAGCGTCTGGCTGGGCGCCAGCGGCACCCCCTACTGCCGGGTGAAGTCCGGGCACTTCGCGGCCCGCTTCGCCCTCGCCGCGTGGCTGCAGCTCGCGGCCTTCGTCGAGGAGGGCCCTGGCGGCGAAATGACCCTGGTCGTGGGCGGCCGCCGGTTCCGCCTGGAGCACCGGGCGTGAGGGGGCGGCGGCTCCTCCTCGTCGCCGGGGTCGGGCTCGCCGTCCTGGCCGGAGGCGGGCACGCGGCGGCGGCGGAGCTCGGCCAGCCGGCGCCCGACTTCACGCTGCCGGACCTCGCCGGCACGCGCATCCGGCTCGCCGAGTACCGGGGCACGAAGGGCGTCCTAACTCTCCCGGGCGTGGCGCGCACATCCGTGAGCCGTCCCAGGGCTTGTTCCCCCGGGCGGCGTCGCGCTATCCTTGGCCAGCGTGCCCGCGGCGTTCCGGTCCGGGCCTGGAGCCGACCCGCGGGGAGGAGGAAGCCGTGCGCATCAGCCGGGCGAAGTGTGTCGCGTGCGGAAACTGCATCCCGGTCTGCCCCATGGGGGCGATCTACATCGACCCGGGTCTCCACCGGGCCGTCGTCAACGAGGATGAGTGCGTCGAGTGCTACGCGTGCTACCGCGGGATGTCCAAGGAGCACCTGTGGCCGCCGATGGTGCGTGGCATCCGCCGCCTCGCGAAGGCCTTCCGGTTTCGCTTCGACCCGGAGCCGGACATCTGCCCGACGGATGCGATCGAGCCGCAGGAGCTCGCCTGGCCCCGCATCGTGCGGCGGGCCTTTTCCGATCCGCAGGTGCCGCACGAGTCCACGGGGATCCACGGGCGCGGCACCGCGGAGGTGAAGACGAACGACGTGACCGGGCGGGTCAAGGGCGGCGAGGCCGGGTTCGTCATCGAGTTCGGCCGGCCGGGCGTGGGGGCGTGCTTCTGGGAGATCCAGCGGATGACCCAGGCCCTCGCCGTGCTGGGCGTCGAGTTCGAGAGGCACAACCCCGTCACCTCGCTCATGACGGACCCGGCGAAGGGGCTCGTCCGCGAGGAGATCCTCCAGGAGAAGGTGCTGTCGGCGATCGTCGAGATCAAGGTCGGCCTCGAGCGCGTCCCGGCGATCCTCCGGGTCGTGCGGGAGGTGGCCCGAACCCTGGAAACGGTCGTGGCGGTCGGCGTCTCGACCCGGTGCGACGCCGGCGGAGCGGACCCGCTGCTCGAGATCCTCGAGCGGGAGGGGCTGCCGGCGTACCGCGGGAAGACCAACCTCGGGCTCGGCCGGACCACACTGCCGAGCGTCTCGGCGTTGGCAGGGCCCTGAGAACGCAGATGCGTTTGGAACGTCCGCGCGCCCTGGAACAAAGCGCTTCGAGCGCGGGCTTTGCCCGCGCAATCGAGGGGGGGAGGTTCGGAAGGGGGGCGGAGCCCCCCTCCGAGGATCAGGAGGTGGCCCGATGACGAACACCCTGCACCGCTACAGCGACCACTACGCCTTCGAGCGATTGCCGAACCCGCGGCCGATCGAGAACGATTACATCGTCTTCGCCATGGCGACGCGGGGGGCCAACGACGACCGGCTCGTCGAGAAGTATCGGACGTTTCTGCGCCTCGCGGTCGACCACCACGCGCTCAACATCGGGGACGCCACGAAGGGCGGCGTCCTGCGGCCGAGCCACCGGATGAACCCCACATCCCACTGGCGGCGGGACCATACCCCGGACCCCGAGACCGTGATCGCGGGGATCGAGGGGCACACGACCGTCTCCGCGGTCTTCCGCACGTACGCCGACATGGCGGCGTTCGTGCGGGACGTCCGGGCGGCCGATCTCGGCGTGTCGATCAACATCTCGGCGCCGATGGACGCCGCGCGGAAGTGCTGCGAGGAAGCCGGCATCGCGCGCCACAGCGTGGAGTACTCGCTCGGATTCCAGGGGCGGGTGGACCGGCTGCCGGAGCGGCAGGTCCTCGAGCTGGCCACGATGTGCGGCCACGGGATGGTGTCGTTCAACCTGGCGCGCAAGATGTTCGACTGGGTGCGCGAGGGACGCCGGGCGCCGCAGGAGGCGACGCGCTACCTGGCGCGCTTCTGCATCTGCGGGGTCTTCAACACGGCGCGGGCCGAGGAGCTGCTCGGGCGGGCGCGCGGGGCCGGGGCCTGAGAACGGAGAGGGGGATCGGCATGAGAGTCGGGACGGTCCCGGCGAAGGGGATCCGGGCCCTGGCCTACTGGGAGAACGGGTTCCGGCACATCACGAACAACGTTCGCCCGATCGTCAAGCCGGAGGACCTGAAGGGGATCAAGTTCCGCGCCCCGTCCGGCGTCTGACCACTCAGAACCGCTACCTCATCCTGTTCTTCCTGTCTCGCTCTTCCTGGTCGACCTGATCTACCGCTGAGCCGCGTCTCGCGGCGTCTATAATGGAGTCGGAGGCAGCGGGGGGTGGCCAGGCAGGAGTCGTTCGAGCGCGGCGCTCGGGTCGTCGTCCGCCTGGACGGGCGCCGGGTCGGCGGTCGGGTCTCCCGCGTGCTGTCACCGCGACGCTACCGCATCGTCACCGACCAGAACCGGCGGCTCGAGGTGACGCGGCGCCAGGTGACTCGCGGGCGCGACGACGTGCTGATCCTCGAGACCCGGCTGGACCCCGCGCTCGACTCCCGGCGGCAGTCGGGGAAGTTCCTGCGAGAGTTCCTGGACAGCTACGGGGTGCGGGCCCTGTACGAGCGGGTTCACACGAAGAAGGACCTGGAGCACTTCCTCGGGCGGGCGAAGCGGAGTCCCAACATCCCGTACGTCCACTTCGTGGCGCACGGGAGCGTGAAGGGGCGCTCACGGCTCCGGCTGACGATCGAGGACCTGGACCTCCGCCGGGAGGCGGGCATCTTCAAGGGGCTCGACGGGAAGCTCCTGATCTTCTCCGCATGCGACATCGGTGCGGACCGGGCAGCGATGCGGCGGATTCTCGAGTTCAGCCGGGCCCGGGCGATCATCGGCTACGAGAAGGAGATCGACGACCCGTATTCCTACCTCGCGGAGTCGCTCCTCTACGGGCTGATCTTCGACTCGAAGCTCTCTCCGCAGGAGATCGTCAAGCGGGTCCGGGGGGCGCTGCGCCAGGTCCGGATCCGACGGACGATCAGCGCCCGTGAGCTCCACTGTCCTCTGGTCAGCTACCCCCCGTAGGGCCGCTCCCGCTCGCGGACGGCGCGAGGGGCTCGTCGAGGGATCGCGGGTCCGGGGCAGGCCGGGCGGGGGAGGGCAGACGCGGGGCGCGTCCGGCGCCGGGGACGCCCGGCGCCGGATCGGCGCGGTCCGGGGATCGGGGTCGGTCAGCCCCGGAGGTGGAGCACCACGAGCTTCAGCTCGGTCATCTCCTCCACGGCGTACCGCGGCCCCTCCTTGCCGAAGCCCGACTCCTTGAGCCCGCCGTAGGGCATCAGGTCCGCGCGCCACTGGGGTCCCCAGTTGACGTGGAGGTTCCCCGAGTGGACCTCCCGCGCGAACTTCATCGCGTGCTCGAGGCTCTCCGTGAAGATCGAGGCCGAGAGCCCGTAGTTCGTGTCGTTCGCGAGCGCGATGGCCTGGTCGATCGTGTCGAAGGGCGTCACGACCACCGCGGGGCCGAAGAGCTCCTCGGAGGAGATGCGCATCTCGGGCTTGACGTCGGCGACGACGGTCGGCGCGTAGAGCGCGCCCTGACGCTGGCCGCCGGTGACGACCCGGGCGCCGCTGCCCACCGCCTCCATGACCCACTCGTGGACGCGGATCGCGTCCTTCTCCCGGATCATGGGGCCCATCTTGACCTTCTCGTCGAGCTGGCTACCGGTCGTGATCGCCTCGACCTTGGGCTTGAGCGCGGCGAGGAAGTCCGGGTAGACCTTGCCGGCCGTGAGGATCCGCTGGGCGGAGATGCAGACCTGGCCCGCGTTGGCGTAGCCGGTGGCGGCGACCGCGGCGGCGACCTTGTCGAGGTCGGCGTCCGGCATGACGATGACCGGCGAGTTCGAGCCGAGCTCCATCGTCACCTTCTTGAGCCCGGCTACCTTGCAGATGTGCTCGCCGACGTCGCGGCTCCCGGTGAACGTGATCTTCCGCACGCGCGGGTCGCCGCAGAGGAGGTCGCCGATCTCCCCTCCGGACCCGGTGAGGCACTGGAGTCCCTCGGGCGGGAGCCCCGCCTCGAGGAGGATCTCGGTGAGCTTGAGCGCCGACAGCGGCGTGTCGGTCGCGGGCTTGATGATCACGGCGTTGCCCCCGGCGAGGGCCGGGCCGACCTTGTGGCAGACGAGGTTCAGCGGGAAGTTGAAGGGGCTGATCGCCACGACGACGCCGCAGGGGACCCGGAGCGTGAAGGCGATCCGGCCGGCGGCGCCCGGCGCGCCGTCGAGGGGGACGGTCTCCCCGTGGAGGCGCTTGGCCTCCTCGGCCGAGCCGAGGATGGTCTCGACGGCGCGGTTGGCCTCGAGCCGCCCCTCGGCGAGGATCTTCCCCTCCTCCAGGCTGATCGTGCGGCCGAGATCCTCCTGGCGCGCGGCCATCAGCGTGGCCGCCTTGTGGAGGATCGTGTAGCGGTCGTAGCCGGAGAGCTTCGCCATGGTCCTGGCGCCGCGCGTCGCGCTCTCGAGCGCCCGCTCGACGTCGCCGCGGTCGGCGCGGGGCACGGTGTCGATGACGCTCCGGTCGTACGGGTTCTCGACGGGGATCGTCTGGGGCTTGTCGATCCACTGGCCGGCCACGTACATGCGCATGGCTCGTCCTCCTTCGGGATCAGGAGCGCTGGGTGTCTGCGGGCAGCCAGGTCGGATTATCACCCGCCCGGGCGGCCTCGACAAGGGGGCCCGACGGCCGTCAGCGGCGCCCGCGCCAGACCGTCTGGAGGGCCTCGAGCACGGCGTCATGGATCTGCCCGTTGCTCGCGAGGACGCCGGGCCCTTCCAGCGACCACGGCCCGCCGCGGACGTTCGTCACGCGGCCGCCCGCCTCCCGAACGACGAGCGCCCCGGCCGCCATGTCCCAGGGGCCGAGGGTCAGCTCCCAGTAGCCGTCGACGCGTCCCGCGGCCACGTAACAGAGGTCGAGCGCGGCCGAGCCGAGGCGTCGGACCGCCTGCGCGCGCAGCGCGAGGGCGGCGTACTCGGGGAGGTTGGTCTCGGCCGCGGTCCGGATGTCGTTCGGGAAGCCGGTCACGAGCAGCGCCTCGCCCAGGCGGGCGCACGCGGAGACACGGATCGGCTCCCCGCCGAGCGTGGCCCCGCGTCCATGCTCGGCGACGAAGCACTCGTCGAGGTTGGGGTCGTAGACGACGCCGAGCTCGACCTGACCCGCGTGCTCAAGCGCCACGGACACGGAGAAGATCGGCAGGCCGTGGGCGTAGTTCGTCGTGCCGTCCAGGGGGTCGATGAGCCACCGGTACTCCGAGCGGCCGGCCCGGGCGCCGCTCTCTTCGCCGAGGAGCGCGTGGTCGGGGAACGCCTGGAGCAGCCGCTCGACGATCAGTGCCTCGGCGCGGCGGTCCATCTCCGTGACGAGGTTCGTCGGGCTCCCCTTGAAGGCGATCCGGCGGTCGCCGCCGAGGGCCTCGCGGAGGAGCTTGCCCGCGCTCCGGGCCGCGTCGACGGCGACGGCGAGGAACGGGCTCACCCGCCGACCCTGCGGCGGGCGCGACGACGCGGGGCAATGGGCATCGGCCCGGGGGGGCTCACGCGCCGGAGCCTACCACACGCGGGAGGGGCCGTCCACGAACCCCTCGGCTTGACCGGGTACGAGCCCGATGGTAAGAGGAGCGGGGAGGACGCGATGCGCATCGCCGTGATGGGTGCGGGCGCCATGGGGGGCTACTTCGGCGCGTGCCTGGCGCGCGGCGGGGAAGCGGTGGCCCTCGTCGCGCGAGGCGAGCACCTGCGGGCGATACAGGCGGGCGGGCTCCGCGTCCGGAGCATCAACGGCGACTTCACGGTCGCGGCGGCGGCGACGGAGGATCCCCGCCGCGTGCCGGAGCTGATCGGTCCCGTGGACCTGGTCCTCTTCTGCGTGAAGGCATACGACACCGAGGTCGCGGCGGAGGCGATCCGCCCGCTCCTCGGCCCAGAGACGGCCGTCCTGACGCTGCAGAACGGCGTCGTCAACGTGGAGACGCTCGGACGGCTGCTCGGCGCGGAGCGGGTCCTGGGAGGGCTCGTCTACGGCTTCGCGGTCATCGCCGAACCCGGGGCCATCGCGCACACGCAGGGCGGCCGGATCGTCTTCGGGGAGCTCGACGGCCACGAGAGCGCCCGGGCCCGCCGTTTCCTGGAGGCGGGGCGGCGCGCCGGGTTCCCGGTCGAGCTGTCGCCGGGCATCCGGCGCGCCCTCTGGGAGAAGTACCTGATGATCTGCGCGCTCTCCGGCATGACGGCCCTCACGCGACGCCCCATCGGAGAGATCCGGGCCTGTCCCGAGTCGCGCCGGCTGTACCGGATGATCCTCGAGGAGCTGGCCGCGATCGCGAAGGCGGAGGGGGTGGGGCTCGCCGACGACATCGTCGACGCGGGGATGGCCGCGGCGGACCGCCTGAACGCCGACTCCTACTCGTCGCTCTACCACGACCTGACCCGCGGCCGGCGGCTCGAGCTGGAGGCCCTCCAGGGGTACGCGGTGCGGCTCGGCGCCCGCCACGGGATTCCGACGCCGGCGCTGTTCGCCGTCTACGCCGCGCTGCGTCCGGCGGCGCTCGCCGACCCGCGCGGAGCGTAGGCGCACCCTCCCCGGTTGCCCCTCTGCCTCCCCGGAGGGAGCGGGGCGACTGCTATAATTTCGACCGATGCCGGTGCGCGTCCTCTCTCCCTACCTCGCCCGCCACCGGACACGCTACCTCGGCGGGTTCGCGTTCCTCCTGGCCACGAACCTCTGCGGGCTGGCGATCCCGTGGCTCGTCAAGGGCGCGATCGAGGCGGTCGCCGCTGGCGCCGCCCTCGGCGCGGTCACCGCCGGGGCCCTCGCCATCGTGGGGCTCGCACTGCTGCAGGGCGTGACGCGCTCCGCGTCCCGGTTTGCCCTGCTCGGCGCGAGCCAGCGGGTGGAGGCGGACATCCGCAACGAGCTGTTCGACCGCCTCCTGCGACTCCCCCCGGCGTTCTACCAGACCCAGCGCACCGGCGAGCTGATGTCCCGCGCCACGAGCGACCTTCAGGGCGTGACGATGCTCATCGGCTTCGGGTTCCTGTCGCTCGTGAACACGGCGCTGGTCTACGTGGGGACCCTCGCGGCGATGGTCGCGATCGACCCGTGGCTGACGCTCATGGCGCTGGCACCGTATCCGCTCCTGATCCTGCTGGCCAAGCGCTTCAATGCGCGCGTCCACGCCGAGGCGCTGGCCGTCCAGGAGCAGCTGGCGCGGCTCTCTGCGAAGGTGCAGGAGAATCTGGCCGCCATGGCGGTCGTGCGCGCGTACACGATGGAGGCGCACGAGGTCGAGGCGTTCCGCCGGCTGAACGACGAGCAGCTCGCGCGGACCCTCCGTCAGGCGCGGACCCAGGGTGCGTTCTCCCCGCTCATGGGGATGATCGGAGGGATCGGTGGGCTCACGGTGCTCTGGCTCGGCGGCAAGGGCGTCCTGGATGGGCGGCTCACGCTGGGCGCGCTGGTCGCGTTCTCGAGCTACCTGGCCCATCTGGCCTGGCCGACCATCGCGCTCGGGTGGGTGCTGGCGATCGTCCGGCGGGGGCTCGCCGCCATGCAGCGGATCGTCGACGTGCTCCGGACCGAGCCGGCCATCGCGGACGGCCCGGAAGCGGTCGGCCCGGTCGCCCTCACCGGGGAGATCGAGTTCCGCGGGCTCAGCTTCGCCTACGAGGCGGGGCGATCCCCGGCGCTGTCCCAGGTCTCCCTGCGGATTCCGGCGGGGGCGTGGGTCGCCGTCGTCGGGCCGACCGGCGCGGGAAAGAGCACGCTCGCGGCGCTGGTGCCCCGACTCTGGGACCCGCCGCGGGACACGCTCTACCTCGACGGCCGGGAGATCCACACGATCCCGCTCGCGGATCTCCGGCGCGCCATCGGCTACGTCCCGCAGGAGGCGTTCCTCTTCTCGCGGCCGCTCGCCGAGAACGTCGCCTTCGACGAGGGGGACGGCCGGCTCGAGTGGGCGGGGCGGGTGGCAGGGTTCGCCGAGGACGTGGCCCGATTCCCGGAGGGCTGGGGCTCCGTCGTGGGGGAGCGCGGCCTCACGCTGTCGGGCGGGCAGCGGCAGCGGGCCACGCTCGCGCGCGCCGTGTTCCGAGACCCGCGGGTCCTGATCCTCGACGACGCGTTCGCCTCGGTGGACGCGGAGAAGGAGGCCGAGATCCTGGGCGCGCTCCGCGGCGCCCTCCGCGGGCGGACCGTGCTCGTCGTCACCCATCGGCTCCGGGCCGCGCAGCTCGCGGACCGGGTGGTCGTGCTCGACGAGGGCCGGGTCGCCGAGGCGGGGACCCACGCCGAGCTCCTCGGGCGTGGCGGCCTCTACGCGCGCCTGTGGCGCCGCCAGCAGCTCGAGGCGCGTCTGGAGGCGGCCCATGACGCGTAGACGCATCGGCCGCCCCTCCCCCCGAAGGCGACGGGAGGGGCGGGACGTCGCGAGGGCGCTCGCCCGAGCCGTCCCGGCGATCCGATCAATTGGGGGCGGGGGTGTGGGGGGTCCCGCATGACCCCGCCGCGGTCACGCCTCGGCGT
>CAYQDR010000035.1:0-16593 GCA_964416315.1 uncultured bacterium | reverse complement strand
GCCGGGCGCCCCTCCCCCCGAAGGGTGGGAGGGGGCGGGGGTGTGGGGGGTCCCGCATGACCCCGCCGCGGTCACGCCTCGGCGTGGTTGGCAGCGCCCACAGCGCCGGGCGCCCCTCCCCCCGAAGGGTGGGAGGGGGCGGGGGTGTGGGGGGTCCCGGATGACCCACGATTACGGCCTCGGCCTGGACGACGCGGTCCTGGGGCGCGCCTACGACCGGCGGCTCGTGGCGCGGATCTGGGCGTACACGCGCCCGTACCGGGCGGCCGTGGCGGTCTCGGCGACCCTCTTCCCCGTGATGGCGGGGATCGAGCTGGTCCAGCCCTACCTCGTCAAGGTGGCGATCGACGACCACATCCTCCGCGGGGATTGGCCCGGTCTCTCGCGCATCGCCGGGGTGTTCTTCCTGACCCTGGTCGCGGAGTACGCCCTCCGGTACGCGCAGATCTACCTGATGCAGCGGACGGGACAGCAGGTGGTCCACGACCTGCGGCAGGCCCTCTTCACCCACGTCCAGCGGCTGTCGGCCCGCTTCTTCGACCGGACGCCGGTGGGCCGGCTCATGACGCGGATCCTCCACGACGTCGAGGCGATCGGGGAGCTGTTCGCCTCGGGGGTGGTGTCGATCTTCGGGGACGTCCTCACGCTGGGCGGGATCGTCGTCGCGATGCTCGTGCTGGACTGGCGCCTGGCGCTCGTGACCTTCGCCGTGGTCCCGGTCCTCTTCGCCGTCGCGGCGTTCTTCCGCGGCCGGGCGCGCGAGGCCTACCGGGAGGCGCGGAACCGCATCGCGCGGCTCAACGCCTCCCTTCAGGAGAGCCTCACCGGGATGACCGTCGTCCAGCTCTTCGGGCGCGAGGCGGCGCAGGCCGCGGAGTTCGGCCGCCTGAACGAGGCGCACCGGCGCGCGGTCTTCCGGCGGATGAGCTACGATGCCCTCCTCTACGCCGGCGTCGAGCTGGTCGGGTCCGTCGCCGTCGCCGCGCTCATCTGGTGGGGGGGTGCGCAGATCCTGTCAGGCACGCTGACCTTCGGCGTGCTGGTGGCGTTCATGGAGTACACCCACCGGTTCTTCCTGCCGATCCGCGACGTCTCGGCCAAGTACACCGTGATGCAGGCGGCGATGGTCGCCGCCGAGCGCATCTTCGGGTTGCTCGACACGCCGGTCGAGATCGCCACGCCCGCCCGGGCCGTCCGGCCGGCCCCGGCGGTCGCGGCCGGGTCGCCGCCGGCGATCGAGTTCCGGGACGTCTGGTTCGCCTACGTGCCGCGCCAGGGTGGGGACGGGCGCGGCCAGGGACAGCCGGGAGGGCCGGGCGCGGAGGGCGAGGGGTGGGTGCTGCGCGGGCTCTCGTTCCGGGTCGAGCGGGGAGAGCGCGTCGCGGTCGTGGGGGCGACGGGGGCCGGGAAGACGACGCTGGCGCGGCTCCTGACCCGCACGTACGACGTCGAGCGGGGCGCCCTGCTGGTGGAGGGCGTCGACGTGCGGGAGTGGGACCTCACGGCCCTGCGGCGCCACGTCGGCCTCGTCCTGCAGGACGTCGTCGTCTTCGCCGGGACGGTGGCGGAGAATCTCGCGCTCGGCAGCTCGGCGGTGAACCGGGCCGTGATCGAGGAGACCGCGCGTCAGGCGCACGTGGACGCCTTCGTCCGCGGGCTGCCCGGGGCCTACGGCGCCGAGATCCGGGAGCGGGGCGCGAACCTCTCGCACGGCCAGCGCCAGCTCATGGCCGTCGCGCGCGCGCTGGTATATAATCCGGGCGTCCTCGTCCTCGACGAGGCGACCTCGAGCGTCGACCCCGAGACCGAGCGGCTCCTGCAGGACGCCCTCGACCGGCTGCTTCTGGGGCGAACGAGCGTGATCATCGCGCACCGGCTCTCCACGATCCAGCGAGCGGACCGCATCCTGGTGCTGCACCGGGGGCGGCTGTGCGAGGCGGGGTCCCACGAGGCGCTGCTGCGGCAGGGCGGCGTGTACGCGACGCTCTGCGAGCTCCAGTTCGGGCCCGAGGTGGCCGCCGGGACGGCGCCGCCCCGCCGGTGAGGCGGGATGTCCCCGCCGGCCGCTTCGACCGGGCGGTGTTCGCCCTGGTGCGCCGGGTGCCTCCGGGGCGCGTCGTGACGTACGGGCAGGTCGCGGCGCTGCTCGGGGCGCCGCGGGCCGCGCGGGCGGTGGGGTATGCGATGGCGCGCTGCCCGCCCGGGGTGCCCTGGTACCGGGTGATCAACGCGCGCGGGGGCATCAGCCTCCGCGCGAACGTCGGGAGCATGGTGAACCAGCAACTCCTCCTCGAAGCCGAGGGCGTGCGCTTCGGCCGAGGCCGGGTGGACCTCTGCCGCTACCGGTGGCGCGGGCGTCGCGCCCGTGCCGCGCGCGCGCCGGCCGCCGGGCACCTCGCCGCCCTCGCGCGGCTCTGATGGGTACCCGGCCCGCGCGACCGGTTCCCGGGGGGACGTTTCGGCCCCCCGAAAGAAAGGGGGGCGGAGCCCCCCGCCGACGCTGCTGATGCACCCCGCGGCGGCGCGGGTCCGGGACGCGCTCCGGGCGCACGGCCTCGCGGGCGAGGTGGTCGAGCTCCGGGCGAGTGCGCGGACGGCCGCGGAGGCCGCCGCGGCGTGCGGGGTGGGCGTCGCGCAGATCGTCAAGTCGCTGGTCTTCCTCGCGGGCCCGGAGCCGATCCTGGCGCTCGTGTCGGGGGCGAACCAGGCGGACGAAGCGCGGCTCGCCGCGCTCGTGGGGAAGCCGATCCGCCGCGCCGACGCCGACGCCGTGCGGGCGGCGACCGGGTTCGCGATCGGGGGCGTGCCGCCGGTCGGGCACGCCCGGACGCTGCGGGTCCTGATCGACCGGGATCTCCTCGGCTACGACCGGCTGTTCGCGGCGGCGGGGACGCCGCACACGGTCTTCCCGGTGACGCCCGAGGAGCTGTGCCGGGTCACGGGCGGCCAGGTGGCGGACATCAAGCGCGGGGGCCGGGAGGGAGGTCAGGCGTGAAGCTTCGGGACCGTGTGGCGCTCATCACGGGGGCCGGTTCGGGGATGGGGCGGGCGTCGGCGCTCCTGTTCGCGCGCGAAGGCGCGCGGGTGCTGGTCGTGGACATCGACGCGGCCCAGGGGAAGGAGACCGTCCGGCAGATCGAGGCGGCGGGGAGCCGGGCGGCGTTCTGCGAGGCCGACGTGAGCCGTGCCGACGATGCGCGCGGGATGGTGGAGGCGTGCGTGCGCGAGCTGGGCCGGCTCGACATCTGCTTCAACAACGCCGGCGTCCCCATGCCGTCCACCCCGGTCGAGGAGGTGCCCGAGGCACTCCTCGACCGGATCCTCGCCGTCAACGTGCGTGGCGCGTTCCTCGGGTGCAAGTACGCCGTTCCCGTCCTCAAGCGTGGGGGCGGCGGGGTCATCATGAACACGGCGTCCACCGCCGGCGTGCGGCCGCGGCCGGGGCTCTCGGCCTACAACATGTCCAAGGGTGCCGTGATCACGCTGACGAAGAGCCTCGCGGCGGAGCTGGCGCCGTTCCGGATCCGCGTGGTCGCGATCAATCCGGTCGCGACCGACACGCCGATGCTCCCCGGGTTCTTCAAGCCGGGGCTGCCGGAGGAGGACGCCCGGCGGGCGTTCGTTCAGACGATCCCGCTCGGCCGCTTCTGCACCGCCGAGGATGTCGCGGCCGCCGCGCTCTACCTCGCGTCGGACGACGCGGCGATGGTCACGGGATCGTGCCTGGACGTGGACGGCGGCCGGCTCCTGTGACGGAGATCCCCTCTCCCCTCCGGGGAGAGGGATAGGGTGAGGGAGACGACGGCTTCATGCGCGTGATGCCGCTGGCGGCGGACTCCCTCGGCGTGCGGTCGATGGCAACGTACGTCGAGGCCGGGGAGCTGCGGCTCCTGCTCGACCCCGGCGCGACGCTGAGCCCGCGCCGCTACGGGCTGGCCCCCGCCCCGGAAGAGGAGGAAGCGCTCAAGCGGGCGCTCGATCGGATCGAGGGCTACGCCCGGCGCGCGACGCTGGTCACGATCAGCCACTACCACGGGGACCACTACCGGCCGGAGCCCGAGCTGTACGCGGGACGGCGCGTCTGGGCCCGGGACCCGCGGCGGATGGCCGACGAGCACCAGGCGGCCCGCGGACGCAGTTTCTGGCGGGCGCTCCAGGGACAGTCCGCGCTCGAGCCGGCCGAGGGGCGCGTCGCCGAGGTCGGGGGGGTGCGCGTGAGGATCTCGCCGCCGCTGGCCCACGGGCTCGAGGGCTCCGGCTTCGGGTTCGTCGTCGCCGTCACCGTGGACGACGGAACGCGGTTCGTCCACGCCGCGGACGTCCAGGGGCCGGCGTCCGCAGTCGCGACGGCCTACATCCTCCGAGAGCGCCCGGACCTCGTGTATCTGTCGGGCCCCCCGACGTACCTGGAGGCGCGCGTCGGCGCGGACGTGATCCGCGCGGGCCTCGCGAACCTGCTGCGCCTCGTCAACGAGACGGGTTGCCGCGTGATCGTGGACCACCACGCGCTGCGCGACCGTCGCTACCGCGAGCGGCTGGGGCCCGCGTTCGCCACGGGACGCGTCGTCACGGCGGCCGAGTTCCTCGGGCGCCGGGACGCGGCGCTGGAGGCGTACCGGCCCCAGGTCTGGGCGCGCTGCGGGCGCCCCGGGCCCGAGGCCCGACGGGCGCTCGCCACCAACGGAAAGGAGGGCATGCCATGGCCGACCTGAAGGTGGGGGACCCGGCCCCGGAGTTCAAGCTCCAGGGCATCGGGGGGAGGGAGTGGAGCCTCGCGGAGCAGAAGGGGAAGCAGCACGTCGTCCTCCTCTTCTACGTGCTCGATTGGACCCCCGGGTGAACCAAGGAGATGCCGGCCTTCGAAGCCCGGCGCCGGGACTTCGAGGCGGCGAACGCCCAGGTCGTGGGCATCTCGACCGACTCCATCTACAGTCACGAGGCGTGGGGGAAGTCGCTCGGCGGGATCTCCTACCCCCTCCTCGGCGACATTCACCGCGAGGTCGTGAAGAAGTACGGCATCCACTGGCCCGACCTGAACGCCAACTACCGGGCGACCTTCGTGGTGGACCGGGACGGGAAGATCCGCTTCGTCGAGCGCTACGGGAAAGGGGAGCTGCCCGACCCCGAGAGGATCCTCGGCGAGGTCAAGAAGCTGCACTGATCCGCTGGCGGCGGCACCCGGGAACGGCCGTCGGGCGCCGGGGTGCCGCCGCATTGCTCCTCCCCCCGCGTGGCCGAATACGCTCGTGAACCGCGCGGTCGGGCGGCGGGGGCCTTGCGTCGACAACCTGGGGGCCCACATGTCCATCGCCGGCGGGTTGCCGCAGGCGCTCCGCCGCGGGCGCGAGGTGGGCTGCTCGGTCGTCCAGCTCTTCCTGAAGAACCAGGTCCGGTGGGCGGGGCGCCCCCTCGAAGCCGACGAGATCCGCGAGTTCCGGCGGGCGCAGGCCGCCACCGGGATCCTCGCCGTCTTCGGCCACGCCACCTACCTGATCAACCTGGCGGGGCCGGATGCGGCGGAGTGGGAGCGGTCGGTCGCGGCGTTCCACGACGAGCTGGAGCGGGCGGAGGCGCTCGGGCTCCCGTTCGTCGTGATCCATCCGGGGTCGCACAAGGGCGCGGGGCGCGAGGCCGGGCTCGCGCGGCTCGCGCGGGCGCTCGACGAGCTTCACGCGCGGACCGCGGGATACCGGGTGCGGATCGCCCTCGAGAACACGGCCGGGGCGGGGCGCCTGCTGGGGGCGCGCGCCGGGGAGCTGGGCGCGGTGCTCGGGGCGGTGCGCGACCCCGAGCGCGTGGGCGTGTGCCTCGACACCTGCCACCTCCTCGCCGCCGGGTACGACATCCGCACCGCGGCGGGCTTTGCCCGGACGCTCGCCGAGTTCGACCGGATGGTCGGTCTCGACCGCGTGGTGGCCTTCCACCTGAACGACTCGAAGGGCACGCTCGGCTCGGGACTCGACCGCCACGAGCACATCGGGCGCGGGCGGGTCGGGCTCGCCGCGTTCCGCTTCGTCCTGAACCACCCGCGAGTCGGTCGGGTGCCGATGTGCATCGAGACGCCCAAGGCGGACGGCTGGGACCGCCGGAACCTGGCGACCCTCCGGCGCCTCCGGCGGAGGCGCACACGCCGCTGACCGCGCGAGCCGCCGCGGGGGGCGAGGTGCCGGCGGGCGCGGCGGGGCGCATCCTCGCCTTCGGGCGCGCCCGGGTGGGCCGTGAGCCCGAGTACTCGAACATCGCGAGCTCGGTCGGGGTCGCGCAGTACGGGGCGATCGCGGCCGAGGTGACCGCGGTACTCGCGCGGCAGGGGCGCGAGCGGATCCTCGACTGGGGGGCGGGGTGGGGGCAGCTCGCCCTCCTGCTCCGCTCCCGCGGCTTCGCCGTCGTGGCCTACGACGTCGAGGACAAGGGCGCGGGGGACGGGCTGCTCGCCGGTGCCGGGGTCCCGTACGTGGTCGCGCCGGGCCCGCGGCTCCCGTTCGCGGACGGCGAGTTCGACGCGGTGCTCAACTGCGGCGTGCTCGAGCACGTGGATGACGTGGCCGGAGCGCTCGCCGAGCTCTCCCGGGTGTTGCGCCCGGGGGGCTGGGTCTTCACCTACCACCTGCCGAACCGGGACGCGTGGACCGAGTGGCTCGGGCGGCGGCTCGGCCGGTTCCACCACGAGCGAACCTACGCGCGCCGCGAGGCGGTCCACCTGTTCGAGGCGGCCGGCTTCGAGGTGTTGCGCTGCCGCCCGTTCCACCTGCTCCCGCGCAACGTCTGGGGCCGCTCGCCCGCCCTCGCCCGGCTCGCGGGGCTCGTCTGGCGGCCCTACGAGCGCCTCGATCGCGCGCTGGTCCGGGTCCCCGGCTTCCGACGCGTCGCGACGGCCTGGGCGCTCGTCGCCCGCCGGCCGGTCTAGGAGCGTGTCGGAGTAACCCGGGGGGAGGCAGGCCCGATGCGTTCGCCGAAGGGCGAACGCCCCGGCTTTGCCGGGAGGGCCGCCCGGCGCAGCCGCGCCGGTCTGAACGGAAGGGGGGCAGAGCCCCCCTCCGAGGATCTAGCCCCCGCCCGCCCGAAACCGCTCGGCCCAGCGGCGCGTCGCGTCCAGGTAGCGGCGGCCGTGCTCCCGACTCGGCTCGATCTCGCTGCCCTCGTGCCACTCGTTCCACGAGGCGACCAGGATTCCAGCGGCATCGGCCGCCAGCGCCGCCCTCCAGGTCGCGTCGTACGTGGCCCCTTCCAAGCGGTCCACGACCGTGGCGGGCTCCCGGATCACGCGGTCGTCGAAGCCCGGGGCCACCGCGGGCAGGAACGGGATGCCGGCGGTGCGCGCGGCGTCCGCGCGCTCTCGGTAGACGCGAGCGAGGTCCTGGCCCCGGGCGAGCAGGGGGATGGGACTGTAGAGATGGAGGCCCTCGAAGCGCTCGAGCCAGCCGGGCCTTGCCGCGTCGCCGACGAGGAGGACCCGGTGGCCGCGCGCGTGGAGTCGGCGGCGGATCGCGTCCCAGGCCGCCGGCCGGAGCCGGTGCGCGCCGTAGACGAGGACGACGGGAACCCCGCCCGCGCGGAGGAACGCCGGATGGCCGCCGTGGCGGGCCAGGAGCGTCTCGAGATCGGCCGCGACACCGGCCACGCCGCGTGGCCAGAGCCACGCCGCCTCGTAGTACGCGGTGAGGCGGAGTCCCGAGTCCCGCGCCGCCTCGAGGAGGGCGCGGAAGGCCACGGCTTCCTCGCTCTCGCGCCCCCACCAGGAGACCACGAAGCCGTCGAGGCCCGCCTCGCGGGCGAGCTGGAGCTGCTCGCGGATCAGCGCCGGGTCGCGACTGTCGTAGGGGCCGCGGGCGGGGTAGTGCGCGGTGCCGAGGTCGAGGCGACCCGGCGCGACCTCCCAGCGGGGGTCGTGGAAGCCGAGGATGCGCTCCTCGGGGAGGGCGACGCGGGCGTGGTTCCAGTGGCGCCAGCGCCCCGACGGCCCGGTCGGGGTCCCGTACCACGGGTAGTGGAAGGCGAGGACGAGCCGCGGCCACTCGGCCGGCGCCCGACGGGGCGCGGGGGGCAGGGCGGGCCGGAGCCAGAGCGGCTGGTCGCGCTCGAGGCGGAAGAGCCCCCACGCGAGGAGTGCCGGCAGGAGGCCGAGGGCGAGGACCGCGGCGCGGCGCACGACGGCGCGGCGGTCGGCCCGGCGCTCAGCGGGCTCGCACGACGCCCACCCGGCGGCAGGGGCGGGCCACCGGGCATCGCGAGCAGTGCGGGGAGAGCGGGCGGCAGACGTTCTGGCCGAAGGCGACCAGGAGGTCGTTGTACTCCAGCCAGTACCGTCGGGGGAGCTTCGCGCGGAGGGCGAGCTCCGTCTGCTCGGGGGTGCGGGTCCGGACGAACCCGAGGCGGTTGGAGATGCGGTGGACGTGGGCGTCCACGCAGACGCCAGGCTTCCCGAACCCCACCGTGACGACGAGGTTCGCGGTCTTGCGCCCGACCCCCTTCAGGGTGAGCAGTGCATCCAGGTCGTCCGGCACGCGCCCGCCGAAGCGCGCCAGGAGGTCCCGGCACACGCCGCGGATGACGCGCGCCTTGGTGCGGTAGAACCCGACCGGGAAGATCGCGCGCTCGATCGTCCGCGGGGCGAGGCGGAGCATCGCCGGGGGCGTGTCGGCGAGGCGGAAGAGCCGGGCCGCCGCCGGACGCGTCGTCGTGTCCTGGGTGCGCAGGGAGAGCAGGCACGCGATGAGCACGCGGAAGGGATCGCGCTCTTCCGCCGCCACCTCGGAGACGGCCGTCGGCCTCCACCGGCGGACGTGACCCCGCAGGGTGCGGACGACGTGGCCGATCGTCGCGCGGGTCATCGGCGCGCGGACGGCCCAGGCGAGCCACGGCAGCGCCCGGCGCCGGCTGCGCGATCCGCCGCGGCGCGCCGCCATCGGTGTCAGGACTTCCCGCGGAGGTCCGCCAGGAGCCGCTCGGCGGCCGGCCGGTGTTTCACGACCCAGTCCGCGCGGTAGCTCGGCCGGGACTCGTCGAGGACCCGCCGCAGCTCGCGCCGGGCCTCGGCGTACCGGCGCTGCTCGATCAGGCAGCGCGCCAGCTCGACCCGCGCGCGGGTGAAGGAGGGATCCGCCGCCAGGGCCTTCCGCTGGTACGCCTCGGCCCGGGTGAGGTCGCCCCCGAGGAGCCCCGGCGTCTCGAAGTAGAACGAGCCGGCCAGCGCGAGCGCCGGCGCGCTGTTCGGCGCCAGGGTCAGAGCGGTCTCGATCGCCTCGCGGATGGTCCCCAGGAGGAAGGCGGCGCGGAGCTTGCCCTTCGTCGTCGCCCAGCGGCCCAGGTTCGCCGCGTACCAGAGGTGCGCCTCCGGGTTGCGCGGGGCGAGCTCGACCGCCAGCTTCGCCACGTCGCGGCCGCGCTCGTAGCCCGCGAGCTTCTCCTCCGGCGCCGCCGCGCGCAGGTCCGCCCAGCTCAGGTGCAGCCAGGCGAGGAGGATCAGGGCGTCCACGGTGCGCTCCTGGCGGATGGCGCGCTCGAGGAGATCGCGCGCGCGGTCGATGCGCGCGAGGTCCTCGTCGTACCGCTCGAAGAGGGCCCAGGCCTCGGCGACCGGACCGGCCGCGGGTGGACTCCACGCGGCGGCGGTGGGCCCGACGGCGGGGACGAGGGCGATGAGGGCGAGGCCGACCCGGGTGGCTGTCATGCGCGACGCGACTCTAGCAAGGGGGCGAAGGGGGTGTCAACGCGCGCGGCCCGCGCTGCCTTGACAAGCGCGGGAGGCGTCCGCATGATGGCGCCCGATGACCGGGTTTGCGCGCGCGATCGCGGCGGCGCTCCTCGGCGCCGGTCTCGGCGTGCAGCTCTTCTTCTCGTTCCTGGTCGCGCCGGCGGCCTTCGCCCTGATCGAGCGCGGGCTCGCGGTGCGCCTGATGGAAGGGCTCTTCCCCGGCTACTACGGCTTCGGGCTCGGGACCGCGGCCCTCGCGCTCGTCTTTGCCGGGTACGTCGCCGTGCGGGAGCGCACGCCGCTCCAGTGGGCGGCGGTGGTGCTCCTCGCCGCGGTCGTGGCCGGCACTGTCTACGCGGGGCACGTGCTCCTGCCGGCGGCGCGGGCGGCGCGCCTGCGCGCGCAGGCGGCGCCGGCCGGGGATCCGGCGCCGCTGGAGTTCTCGCGCCTCCACCGCCGGGCCGTGGCGGTCAACATCGCGCTGTTCGCCGTGGGGGGGATCACCCTGCTGCTCCACGCGGCGGCCCCCGGGAGATCCCGGTGAGGCGGTTCGCCGAGCGCGCCCGCGTCGTCGTGGTCGGCGGCGGGTTCTGGGGGTGCAGCACGCTCCGGTCGGTGGACCCCCGCCGCTTCGGGCGGCGGGACGCAGGGCGGGCGACCCTGCGTGCGGCGCGCGAGGCCGTCTACCGCAACTACGACTCGCTCCGGGGCGGCCGGGCGTGAGCGACCCGGCCCGATCCCCGTCGGCGGAGAGCAGCGCCGTGAGCGGCCCGCGGCGGCCGATGGAGTGCCTCGAGCTCGACCACGTCGTCCTCCGCGTCCGCGACCAGGCCGCCTCGCAGCGATTCTACACGGAGGTGCTCGGCCTCGTGGTGGACCACGTCAACGCACCCATCCGGCTGATCCAGCTCCGCGCGGGGCGCCACCTGATCGACCTCCTGCCACTCGCCCCCGGGGAGCCCCCGCCTCCCGCGGCGCGGATGGACCACGTGTGCCTGTCCATCCGCTGCGACGACCTCAGAGCCGTCGCGGCGTTCCTCCGCGCGCAGGGCGTCGAGGTGGAGGGGGAGATCGCCTCGCGGCGCGGGGCGTTCGGGCAAGGTCCGTCCCTCTACATCCGCGATCCCGACGGGTACCGGATCGAGCTGAAGCCGCGGTGATGTGTCGGAGGGGGCGGGAGCCCCCCTCCGAGGATCACTCGTACCGGAGGGCTTCGATCGGGTCCAGGCGCGAGGCCTTCCGCGCCGGGTAGAAGCCGAAGAACATGCCGACCGCCGCGGCGAAGACGAACGCGAGCCCCACGGCGTCGATCGGGACCTCGGTGCTCCACTCGGCGAGCGCTGCGATCACCCCGGAGCCCACGAGCCCGGCGCCGACCCCGAGCAGCCCGCCGACCACCGAGAGCGTGACCGCCTCGATCAGGAACTGCGCCAGGATGTCGCGGCTCCGCGCGCCCACCGCCATGCGGAGCCCGATCTCGCGGGTGCGCTCGGTCACGGACACGAGCATGATGTTCATGATCCCGATCCCGCCGACCAGGAGGGAGACCGAGGCGATGGCGGCGAGCAGCATCGTCATGATGCGCGCCGACTCTTCCTGGGCCGCGAACACCTCGGACAGGACGCGCACCTGGAAGTCGTCGTCCTGCCCGAGCTGGAGGCGGTGGCGCTGGCGGAGGAGGTCGCGGATCTGGCCCTCCGCCTCGGCCATGAGCTGGGCCTCCTTCACGCGGATGGTGATGGCGCCGATCGCGCGGGGGTTGGACTGGGTCGCCCCGAGGACCTTCTTCTTGGCGGTAGAGATCGGGATGACGATCAGGTCGTCCTGATCCTGGCCCCAGGCGGACTGCCCCTTCGCCTCCAGCACGCCGATCACCGTGAAGGGGACCTTGTTGAGGCGGATCGTCTGGCCGACGGGATCGCTGTCGGCGAAGAGCTGCTTCCAGACCGTCTCCCCCAGGACCGCGACCTTGGCGGCGGCGTCCACGTCCTCGGGGCCGAACATCTTGCCGGCCGCCACCCCCCACTCGCGCGCGGGGAGGTAGTCGGGCGTCGTCCCCTGGATGACCGTGGACCAGTTGGTGTTGACGTGGACGGCCTGGGCACGGCCGCGCACCGAGGGCGACGCCACCTCGACGGCCGGGACCTCCAGCGCGATGGCGCGGGCGTCCTCCTCGGTGAGGGTGAGCTGGGTGCCGAGCCCCCAGCGGATCCCGCCCGAGGTGCTGGCCCCCGAGAGCACGACGATGACGTTCGAGCCGATGGAGCGGATCTGGGCCGCGATCCGGGCCTCGGCCCCCGCGCCGACGGAGACCATGGCGATCACCGCCGCGACGCCGATGATGATGCCCAGCATCGTGAGCGCCGTGCGGAGCTGGTGGGCGCGCAGGGCGGCGAGGGCGATGCGGACGCTGGCCCAGAGCATCAGGCGATGATGTCCATCTGGTCGCGACGGCTCCGGCCTGCGGCCTCCGCGACGTCGCTCCCGTCTTGAGCTGCCATCTGGTCGCGACGGCTCCGGCCTGCGGCCTCCGCGGCGTCGCTCCCGTCCGGCTCCTCGGGCGGGAGGGTCTTCAAGATGTCCTCGGCGCGAAGCGGGCGCTCCACCGGCGTGTCGCCGCGGACGCGGCCGTCGCGGAACGCGATGGTGCGGCCGGCGTGCCGGGCGATGTCCGCCTCGTGGGTGACCAGGACCACCGTGATGCCGGTCCGGTTCAGGGCCTGGAGGAGCGCCATGATCTCGACGCTCGTCCGGGAGTCGAGGTTGCCCGTCGGCTCGTCCGCCAGGATCAGCCGGGGCTCGTTCACGAGGGCCCGCGCGAGGGCGACGCGCTGCTGCTGGCCGCCCGAGAGCTGGCTCGGGTGGTGATGCTCTCGCCCCTCGAGGCCGACCTCGCGGAGCCGCGCGAGCGCGCGCCCCTGCCGCGCCCGGCGGGCCGCCCCGTTGTAGAGCAGGGGGAGCTCGACGTTCTCGACCGCGCTCATGCGCGGCAGCAGGTTGAAGGTCTGGAAGACGAAGCCGATCTTCCGGTTGCGGATCGCGGCGAGGGCGTCCCCGCCGAGGCGCGAGACGTCCTGACCCTCCAGGCGGTAGGTCCCCGAGGTCGCAGTGTCGAGGCACCCCACGAGGTTCATGAACGTGGACTTGCCGGAGCCGGACGGCCCCATGATCGCCACGAACTCGCCGGGCATGACGTCGAGGGTCACGCCGCGGAGGGCGTGAACGGCGTGGGTCCCGAGACGGTAGACCTTGGTCAGGTCGCGGACCGCGATGAGCGGGTCGGCCACCTGGCGGTCTCCTAGAAGCGCATGCGCGGGCCGCCGCCTGGCCGCGCCGGCGCCCCCGTCGCCTGCCCGACGACCACGTCCTGCCCCGGGGCGACCTCGCCCTGCAGGACCTCGGAGAACGAGCCGTCGGAGGCGCCGATGAAGATGGGGACGGCCTTCGGCTTGCCGTCTCCCCCGAGGACGAAGACGCGCGCGGGGCTTCCGGCCGGCGCGCCGCGGCCACCGCCCTCCTGCGCCGCGACGAGGGCGTCGTACTTCGCCTGCTGCGGCGGCGTGAGCACCTCCCGGATCTTCTCGCGCGTCTCGGCGCGGATCCGCTTGCGCTGGGCCTGGCGCGCCCGGTCGTCCAGGCCCTGGGCCCGCATCGCCAGGAACGCCTGGCGCGCCTCGCCGAGGATGGCATCGAGGCGCTCCTGCTGGGCCGATGTCAGGACGAGCTCCTTGGTGAGGCGTTCCCGCACCTCGCGGAGCGACCCGCCGCCCCGCTCGGCCCCGTCGCTCCCACTGGCCGGCGCCGACCCGGTCGGCGCGCCGCCCTCGCCGGGCGGCCGGTAGCGCAGGGCGGCGTTCGGCACCCGGAGGACATCGTCTCTGCGGTCCACCTGGATCCGGACGTTCGCGGTCATCCCGGGCATGAGCGTCCCGTCCGGGTTCGAGACGGCGATGACCGTGGTGTACGTGACCACGTTCTGGACGACCTGGGGCGCCTTGCGGATCTGGACGATCCGGCCGCGGAACGTCTCCCCCGGGAATGCGTCCACGGTGAAGGTGCCGGACATGCCCTGGCGCAGGCGCCCGATGTCGGCCTCGTCCACGGCGGACTCGACCTGCATCCGGGTGAGGTCCTGGGCGATCGTGAAGAGCGTCGGCGCCTGCAGGCTGGCCGCGACGGTCTGCCCGACGTCCACCGTGCGGGAGACGACCACGCCGTCGACGGGCGCGCGGATCTCGGTGTGCTGGAGGTCCACCCGCGCCTGGTCGAGCGAGGCCTGCTTCTGGCGCACGGTCGCCTCGGCCGACTGCAGCTGGGCGTCGGCCACACGGAGGGCGGCCTGCGCCGAGACGAGCTGTGCCTGGGCGGCCCGGAGCTGCGACTCGGTCGCGGCGAGTTGGGCCTGCGCCGAGCGGAGCCCGGCCTGGCCCGCTCGCTGCTGCGCGCGGGCGGCCTCGAGCTGGGCCTGGGCGGTGTCGAAGGCCGTCTGGGCCTGGTCCTTCTCGCTCTGCGAGACGATCTCGCGGCGCAGGAGATCGACGCGCCGCTCGAGCTCGCGGCGCGCGTTCGCGACGGTGGCGCTCTCCCGCGCGACGGCGGCGTGGGCGCTCGCGATGGTGGCGCGCGCGTTCTCGACCTCGGCGCGCATCCGCTCGACCTGCGCCTCCGCCGTGACGACGGCCGCCCGCACGTTCTCCACGTCGGCGCGGACCTTCTCGACGTTGGCGCGCTGGTTCAGGACGGCGGCCTGCGTCGCCTCCAGGTCCGCGCGGGCGGCGTTGACCTTGGCGAGGAGGATCTCCGGGTCGAGCCGCGCGATGAGCTGGTCCTTCCGGACCGGCGAGTTGAAGTCGACGAGCAGCTCCTTGATCTGTCCCGAGACCTGGCTGCCGACCTGGACGGTCGTCACGGCGTTCAGGGTCCCCGTGGCGGACACGGTCGAGACGATGGGCCCGCGGTCCAGCTTGGCCGTCCGGTACTTCGCGCTCGGCGCCCGGCCGGCCGTGACGACGTAGCCGGCGGCCGCCACCGCGGCGGCGACCAGCGCGAGCGCCAGGACGAGGCCGGCCCGCTTCACCGCGAGCGGCGCCTCGGAGTCGGCAGGGTCGTGCTCATATCGTTCGCTTCCATTGTCCCACCCGACCGGTTGGACGCAAGGCGCGCGCGGGTCATTCGCCTACTGGCGGCCGATGGCGCGCTCCAGGACGGCCAGGCCGACCTGGTGATCCGTCAGGGCGCGGACCTGGTCGGCCTCCGCCGCGCTGAGCGACAGTTGCGCGTCGGTCAGGTCGAGGATCGTGCCCACGCCGGCGTCGTAGCGTCCCTGGGCCAGCCGCAGGTTCTCGCGGGCGGATTCGACGGCCTTCTCGTTCGCCGCGATGCGCTCGGCCGCCTCGACGACGTTGATGTGCGACTGCTCGACCTCGGTCCGGACCTGCAGCTCGAGCGACTCGGAGTTGGCCCGCGCCGTCTCGACCAGCGCTTGGGTCTCGCGCAGCCGGTTGGTCGTGAAGCCCCCCTGGAAGAGGTTCCAGGAGAGCTGCAGGCCGACGGACCACCGCTCCTCGAGCGGGAAGTCCGCAGACGACCCGCCGAACGCCGCGCTGGCGCTCAGCTCGGGGCCGAACGCCGAGCGGGCGCCGGCGAGCTGGGCCTGGGCGGCCTCGAGGCGGGCCCGCTGCTGGACGAGCTCGGGTCGGTTCCGGAGGGCCTCCTGGAGGAGCGCCTGCGGGTCGAAGGCGGCCGGCGTGAAGCCGAGGATGTCCTGAATCTCGAGCGCCGGCGTCGTGTCGAGCCCGATGGCATTGGCGAGGCTGGTTTCGGCGAGGCGCACGGCGTTGCGGGCGCGGATGACGGTGACCCGGGCGTTCGCGACCTCGACCTCGGCCTTCGTCACGTCGGACTTGGGCTTCGTGCCCACCTCAAAGAAGCCGCGGGCGCTCCGGAGGTTCAGCTCCGCCCGCTGGAGCGAGGCGTCGGCGACGCCGACGAGGCGCCGCGCCTGGAGCAACAACAGGTAGGACTGCTGGACGTTGAGGACGATCACCTGCCGCACCCGCTCGAGCTCGGCGTCGGAGACGCGGAGGTTAGCGCGGGCTTCCTCGACGAGGGCCGTGGTGCGGCCGAAGTCGAAGAGGAGTTGGCGGCCCTCGATGCCGGTCGAAAGGAAGGTCGAGGTCACGGCTCGGCTGGTCGACGAGAAGAAGGTTCGGCTTCGGGTCGCTGAGGAGATCCAGTCGAGCGTCGGGAAGTAGGCGGCCTGGGCCTGCGGCACCCGGGCCTCCGCGGCGCTCCGCCCCTCCTGGGCGGCCCGGATCGTCGGATGCTGGCGGAGGGCAAGCGCGATCGCTTCGGGCAGGGTCAGCACCTGGCCGGGCGCCGGGACGCTCCGCGGCGGCGGCGCCGGCGGCGCCTGAGCCGCGACCGGCCGTGCGGCGCCGACGAGCGCGGCGAGGACGAGCAGGAGGCCCAGGGGGGCCACAACATGTCCGTCGGGTCGAAGGCGCATAGGGGCGAGGTCTCCGTGGGTGGCGCTACGAAGAGGAGGCCCCGGGAGCCGATGCTGACGTCTCCTCACCGGCCAGCACCCGCGGGAAGCGCTCCTCGAGCGCGGTGTAGAGCGTCGGGATCAAGAGCAGCGTGAGCAGCGTCGAAACGGCGAGGCCGCCGATGACGGCCCGGGCCAGCGGGGCGTTGGCCTCGCTCCCGACCAGGAGGCCGAGCGCCATCGGCGTGAGGCCGACGATCGTCGTAAGGCTCGTCATGAGGATCGGGCGGAGACGCGTGCGCCCCCCCCGCAGGACGGCCTCCGCGAGGGGCAGCCCGCGGCGCCGGAGCTCGTTCGTGTACTCGACGAGGAGCACGCCGTTCGAGACGACGATGCCGACCATCATGATGAT
>CAYQDR010000034.1:0-39376 GCA_964416315.1 uncultured bacterium | reverse complement strand
TGGCAGGTCCGCGCCGATCGATTTCCCCGGCGGGATTTGCGGGTCGGACCACTAGAGGCCCATCGCTCCGAGGACGGCGTCGAGCCGCGGCGGGACGGTGAGGGGGCGCGTCGCGGACTCCAGGGCGGTTTCCGGGTCCTTCAGGCCGTGGCCGGTCAGGGTGAGCACGCACGTAGAGCCGCTCTCGAGGCGGCCGGCCTTGGCGGACTTGAGCAACCCCGCGACGGCGGCGGCCGACGCCGGCTCCATGAAGATCCCCTCCTCGCGCGCGAGCAGGCGGTAGGCGTGGAGGATCTCCTCGTCGGTGACGGAGTCGAGCCACCCCTCGGACTCGCGCACCGCCAGGAGCGCGGGCTGCCACGAGGCGGGGTTGCCGATGCGGATCGCCGTGGCGACGGTCTTCGGCTCGGGGATCACGCGGTTCTCGATGAGCGGCGCAGCCCCCGCGGCCTGGAAGCCCACCATGCGGGGGAGCGTCTTCGCGATCCCCGCAGCGCAGTACTCCTTGTAGCCCCGCCAGTAGGCCGTGATGTTCCCGGCGTTGCCGACGGGGATCAGGTGGTAGTCGGGCGCCCGCCCGAGCTGGTCCACGACCTCGAAGGCCGCGGTCTTCTGCCCCTCGAGCCGGTAGGGGTTCACCGAGTTGACGAGCGTGACGGGCCGGGTCGCCGCGATCTCCTTGACGAGCGCGAGCGCGTCGTCGAACGAACCGTCCATCATGAGGACGGTCGCCCCGTGGATCGCCGCCTGCGAGAGCTTGCCGAGGGCGACGGCGCCCTTCGGGACGACCACGAAGGCCCGGAGGCCGGCGCGCGCGGCGTACGCGGCGGCGGCGGCCGAGGTGTTGCCCGTCGAGGCGCAGATGATGGCCCGCGCCCCTTCCTCGAGGGCCTTCGAGATCGCGACCGTCATTCCGCGGTCCTTGAACGACCCCGTGGGGTTGAAGCCCTCGCACTTCAAGAACACGCGCAGGCCGCCCCCGGCCGCCTCGGCGAGGCGCGGCGCCTCGAGGAGCGGCGTGTTCCCCTCCTGGAGCGTGACGACGGGCGTGCGCTCGCTCACGGGGAGGAAGGGGCGGTAGCGCTCGAGGACGCCCGGCCAGATCATTCGACGGGGATCCGCCTGGGGCGGCTCATGCGCCCTGCTCGGTTTCCATCCGCACCATGACGGTCTGCCCGGCCACGACGGGGAGCCGGTCGATCGCCTCGAGGGCCCCGCGCATGTCGCGCTCGCGCGCCTCGTGCGTCGTCATGACGACCGGGACGGCGGACGCGTGCGCGCGCCCCTTCTGGATGACGGAGGCGATGGAGATGTCGTGGCGGCCGAGGACCCCGGAAATCTGGGAGAGGACGCCGGGGCGGTCCAGCGCCATGACGCGGAGGTAGTAGGCGGAGCGGATCTCGTCCACGGGCTTGACGCGGAGCCCGCCCGCGCCCTTGGGCTCGACGAGCGGGAGGTCCTCCGGCAGCGCGCCGTGGCCGTGGGCGAGGCGGCGGGCGATCTCGATCGCATCGGACCAGACCGCCGAGGCCGTCGGCATCTGCCCCGCGCCCCGGCCGTAGAACATCTGGTCGCCGACCGCGTCGCCCGAGACGAAGATGGCGTTGAACACGCCCGAGACGGCCGAGAGCGGCGAGGCTGCCGGGATCATCGTCGGGTGGACGCGGACCTCGAGCTCGCCGTTGACCGCCTTGGCGATCGCGAGGAGCTTGATCCGGTAGCCGAGCTCGCGCGCGTTGGCGATCTCCTCCGCGGTGATCCGGCTGATCCCCTCGGTGTGGATCTCTTTCAGCTCCACCGCCGTCCGGAAGGCGAGCGAGGCGAGGATCTGGAGCTTGTGGGCCGAGTCGATCCCTTCGACGTCCAGCGTCGGGTCGGCCTCCGCGTACCCCGCCGCCTGGGCCTCCCGCAGGACCTCGGCGAACTCGCGGCCCTCGTCGGTCATCTTCGTGAGGATGAAGTTCGAGGTCCCGTTGACGATGCCGTAGAGCGAGAGGATCCGGTTCGCCGCGAGGCCGTCCCGGAGCGCGCGGATGATCGGGACGCCGCCCGCGACCGCGGCCTCGAACCCGAGGAGGACGCCGTGCCGGCGGGCCTCCGCGAAGAGCTCGGGGCCGTGCGTCGCGAGGAGGGCTTTGTTCGCCGTGACGACGTGCTTGCCCGCGCCCATGGCGCGGAGGATGAAGGTGCGCGCCGGCTCGAGACCCCCGAACAGCTCGATCACGACTGCCACGCGGGGATCCCCGAGGACCCGCTCGACGTCGGTCGAGAGCGACCAGTCGGCGAGGCTGAGCCCCTCCCGGGGCGTCGTCACGTCGCGGTCGACCACCCTCGCCATGACGAGCCGGCAGCCGGCCTTCGCCTCGAGGGCCGGACGGTGCTGCTGGTAGACCTTCAGCACCCCGCTGCCCACCGTGCCGAGCCCGAGGAGCCCGATGCCGATCTCGCTCACCGGGTCCCCCCGCACCCCCGCCCCCGTTCGTCCAGATCGCCGGGACGGCTCGGGCCTGCGGCCCTCGCGACGCCCCGTCCCTCCGGCGGCCTCAGGGGGGGAGGGGAGGAGCTTGTGTCCCCGTCGCTCGCGCGCGGGCGGGTAGACACTGGGCGTCTCATCACGACCGCTTCCGCGCCCCCATGATGACGAGCACGACGCCGACCACCACGGCGAGCCCGCTGGCCCACGGGGGGACGACGACGGTCTTCTGGGTCTCGACCGTCGCCTTGAGGGGCCCGACGTCGAGGACCTTCTCCTGCGTCGTGTAGGTGATCCCCTGGTAGGCGAGGGCGAGCCCGCCGAGCGCGATGAGGACGATGCCGAGGACGAGGACCGCCTTCATCTCCCGCTGTCTCCGTGCCGGGCCGGGCCTAGCCGAGGAAGCCCTTGATCCCCCGGACGGCCTGGCGGATCCGCTGCTCGTTCTCGACGAGGGCGAACCGGACGAAGCCCTCGCCGAACTCCCCGAAGCCGACCCCGGGGGACACGGCGACCTTGGCCTCGGTCAGCAGGAGCTTCGCGAACTCGAGCGACCCCATGCCCCGGTACGCCTCGGGAATCGGCGCCCACACGAACATCGTGGCGGGCGGCTTCTCGACCTTCCAGCCGATGCGACCGAGCCCGCTCACGAGGGTGTCCCGGCGCTTGCGATACGTCTCGACCGTCTGCCTGACGCACGCCTGCGGGCCCTCGAGCGCGATGATTCCCGCGATCTGGATCGGCTGGAAGACGCCGTAGTCGAGGTAGGACTTGATCCGCGCCAGGGCGTTGAGCATCCGGGCGTTGCCGCACGCGAAGCCCAGGCGCCAGCCCGCCATGCTGTAGGACTTCGTCAGCGAGAAGAACTCGACCCCGACCTCCCGGGCGCCCGGGATCTCGAGGAACGAGGGTGGCCGGTAGCCGTCGAAGGTGAGGTCGGCGTAGGTGAAGTCGTGGATCACCCAGAGGTGGTGCTCGCGCGCGAAGGCGACGACCCGCTCGAAGAAGGCGCGGTCCGTCACCCGGGTCGTCGGGTTGTGGGGGAAATTGATGAGGAGCCCCTTGGGCTTCGGCCAGGCGAGCCGCACCGTTTCCTCGAGTCGCGCGAAGAAGTCCTCCCCCGGGACGAGCGGCACGGAGCGGAGGTCGCCGTCCGCGATCACGACCGAGTAGGCGTGGATCGGGTAGGCGGGGTTCGGGACCAGCACGGCGTCGCCCGGCTGGAGGAGGGCGAGGACGAGGTGCGCGAGACCCTCCTTCGAGCCGATCGTCGCGACCGCCTCGCTCTCGGGGTCGAGCTCCACGCCGAACCGGGTCTTGTACCAGGCAGAGATCGCCACGCGCAGGCGCCGGATCCCCTTGGAGGCCGAGTAGCGGTGGTTCCGCGGGTTCCGCGCCGCCTCGCAGAGCTTGTCCACGATATGCGCCGGCGTGGGGAGGTCGGGGTTTCCCATGCCGAGGTCGATGATGTCCTCGCCGCGGGCGCGCGCCTTGACCTTGAGGTCCTGGACGACGGCGAAGACGTAGGGAGGGAGCCGCTTGATCCGGTAGAACTCTTCCACGGGGTCTCTGGCCCTTTCTGTCCCCCCGCGGACCGGGGCGGCACTCGGGGCGCGACGGCGGCCGGGCGGGACCCCTGGATGATAGCCCGGAGGCCCCAAACCTGTCAATTTTCGCGGGTTTTCGGGCCTTTCAGTCGCGCGCCGCGAGGACGGTGGCGAGCTCTTCCCACTCGTGGAGGAGCCACGCGACCTGCTCTTCCGCGCGCTTCCGCTCCACGGCGACGGCGCGGACGCGCTCGCCGTCGGCATACAGACTGGGGTCACTCAGGGCCTCGCCGAGCTCCCGCACCCGCGCCTCCAGGGCGTGGATCTGGGCCTCGATCTCCGCGACGCGACGTTGGAGCGCGCGGAGGGCCGGGTCGGGGCGCGGGCGCCGGCGCTCTTGCGGCTCCTTGACTTTCGCGCCCCTCACCGTGCCCTCTCCCCCGGCGGGGGAGAGGCCACGGATGGCGGCGCGGTAGTCGTCGTAGTTGCCGAGGTGCACCGTCAGCCGACCGCCCACCACCTCGACGACCTTCGTCGCGAGACGGTTGATGAAGTAGCGGTCGTGGGAGATGAAGACGATCGTCCCCGCGAAGGCCGTGAGCGCCTGCTCGAGCCGCTCCCGCGAGGCGAGGTCCAGGTGGTTCGTCGGCTCGTCCAGGCAGAGGAGCGGGGTGGGGCGGACGAGCATTTTCGCGAGGGCGAGCCGCGCCTTCTCGCCGCCGGAGAGGACCGTGACCTTCTTGTTCACCGCGTCCCCCGAGAAGAGGAACGCCCCGAGGACCGTCCGGAGCCGCGTCACGCCGAGGTCGGGGGCGGCGACGGCCAGCTCCTCGAGGACCGTGCGCGCGGGGTCGAGCGCGTCGAGCTGGTGCTGAGCGTAGTAGTGCGTCGTGACGTGGGGGCCGAGGGCCCGCTCGCCCCGCTCGAAGGGGAGGACGCCGGCCAGGATGCGGAGGAGCGTGGACTTGCCGGCCCCGTTCGGGCCGACGAGCCCGACCCGGTCGCCGCGCTCGACCTCGAGGTCCACGCCCGCGTACACGACCTGGTCGCCGTACGCCTTGTGGATGTCGCGGAGCGTCGCGACCCGGCGCCCCGTCCGGGGCGGCGCGGGGAGCGCGACGCGGATCTGCCGCGCCGGGGCCTCCGTCTCGATCCGTGGGAGCCGCTCGAGCATCTTGATCCGGCTCTGGACCTGCCGCGCCTTCGTCGCCTTGTAGCGGAAGCGCTCGATGAAGCGCTCGATCTCGGCGACCTGCCGGGCCTGGTTCCGGGCCTGGGCCTCGCTGAGCGCCTGCCGCGCCTCGCGCTCGACGAGGTAGGCATCGTAGTCGCCGGGGTAGAGGGCGAAGTTCCCGGCCGAGAGCTCGGCGATCGCGGTGACCATGCGGTTGAGGAAGTAGCGGTCGTGGGAGACGACGACGAGGGCGCCCTCGTACGCCGCGAGGTACTCCTCGAGCCACGCGAGCGAGGCGAGGTCCAGGTGGTTCGTCGGCTCGTCGAGGAGCAGCAGCCCGGGTCGGAGGAGGAGCAGGCGCGCCAGCGCCGCGCGCATCCGGAAGCCGCCCGAGAGCTCGACGAGCGGGCGGTGGAAGTCGGAGTCCCGGAAGCCGAGGCCCCCGAGGACCGCCTTGGCCTCGGTCTCGAGTCGGTAGCCCCCGAGGGCCTCGAAGCGGTGCTGGAGGTCGCCGTAGCGCGCCGTCAGGGCCTCGCTGGGGTTCGTCGCGAGCGCGGCGGCGACCTCCTCCATCTCCCGCTCGAGGGCCCAGACTCGGTCGAAGCCGGCGAGCGCCTCGCCGAGGACCGAGCCCGCCACGGCGGCCGCGACCTCCTGGGGGAGGTAGCCGATCGTCACGCCGCGCTCCCGGACGACCGCCCCGGCGTCCGGTCCCTCGAGGCCCGCCAGGATCCGGCAGAGCGTCGTCTTCCCGGCCCCGTTCGGGCCGACGAGCCCGACCCGGTCGCCGCGCCCGATCCGCCAGGCGAGGTCGCGGAAGAGCGTCTGGCCGCCGTACGCCTTCGTGACGCCCTCGAGCTGGATCACGCCGGGTCTATCTGCTCCCTCTCCGCCACGTGGGGCAGGGGGACGTTCAGGTCGGCGGCGAGCCGGCGCGCTCGCTCGGCCTGCCGGGGGAGGCCCAGCGCCTCGAAGAGCCGGAGGGCCTCGCCGATGTGCGTCGCCGCCGGGCCGCCGCCCCGGGCGTGGGCGAGCGCCGCGAGGTCCAGGTGGGCCCGCGCGACGTCGTATCCTGCCTCGATCGCGGTGAACGTGCGGAGGGCTTCGGTGAGGCTCGCCTCCGCCGCCGCGAGGTCGCCTCGGGCCTGCGCGATCCGGCCGAGGGCCCGGTGCGCCCAGCCGAGCCCCCACAGCGACGTCCCGGTGCGCGCCATCTGAAGGCCCTGCGCCGCCACCTCCTGCGCCCGGTCGAGGTGCCCCGCCACCCGGTGGGCGTCCGCGAGGAACAGCGTGAACCACCCCTGGAGCTGGGGGAAATGGAACGCGCCGACCTCCTGGGCCGACTGCTCGAGCACGGGGATCGCCCGCTCGGCGTCGCCCTGCTCGAGGTAGGCGTACCCGAGCCAGCCGAGCGCGATGACGGAGTTGAGCGGGTCGGGGGCGAGCTCGAGGCTCCGCCGGCACCCCGCAACCCCGGCCTCCCACTCGCCGCGCGAGGCATGGGCGAGACCCGTCGCCCAGGCGGCGGAGCTCTGGACCTGGGGATCCTCCACGGCCTCCCCCTGGGCTCGGGCGCGCTCCTCCGCCTCGAGGGCGGCGTCGAATTCTCCGAGCATCGCGTGGTTGAGCCCGACCGCCCAGTGGGCGGGGCCGATCCACCACTGCTCGCCGGCGCGCTCGAGCAGCTCGACCGCCCGCCGCCCGTGCTCGAGGCCGTCGCGCGGGTACCCCGAGAGGGGGCCCCGCTGCGCGAGCATGTAGTGGACCTTGCCGAGCGTGGCCTCGTCCTGGGAGCGCGTCGCCTCGGCGATGGCGCGCTCGGCGCTCTCGACCGCCCGCGCATCCTCGCCGAGGAAGAGGTAGCTCCGGCCGAGGAAGAAGTAGTACGGGCCGGCGAGCGCGGAGGCGCCGAGCCGCTCCAGGCTCTCCCGGTGCCGGAGGAGGAGGTCCACGATCTCCTGGAAGCGGCCGAGCGGGATCAGCGAGTGGGCCTGCCGGAGGGCCAGCTCGAGGAGGCGGCGGTCCCGCGCCTCGGCCGGGAACCGCTGCGCGTGCCCGACCGCCTCGTCCAGGGCCCGGATCGCCTCCATGTGGGCGTGGCCGCGCGCGGCTTTGTCGGCGAGCCGGGTGAGGTACTCGACCGCCTTGTCCGCCTGCTCCGTCTTCGAGTAGTGGTACACGAGCCGGTCGTAGGCCTCCTCGACGCGATCCGCGTAGAGCTGCTCGAGCGCCGCGCCCGCCGCCGCGTGGAGCGCCTGGCGCTGGGCGAGCGGCAGGCTCTCGTAGGCCACCTCCTGCGTCAGGGTGTGGGTGAAGGCGTAGACCGGCTCGGCGCCCCCGCTCTGCTCGTAGAGGAACTCGACGCGTGTCAGCTCCCGGAGCTGCGGATCGAGGTCGCCGGCCTCGCCCCAGAGGGCCCGCAGGAGCGGCAGCGGCGCCTCGCGCCCGAGCACGGAGGCCGTCTGGAGGAGCCGTTTGGGCTCTTCGGGCAGGCGCTCGACGCGGGCCAGGAGGACCTCCTGGACCGTGTCGGGCACGGTGAGCGCGGGGGGAAGGTCCTCGGCTTCCCCGACGGCGCGCGAGAGCTCCTCGAGGAAGAACGGGTTACCCTCGGCCTTCTGGAGGATGAGCTGCGCGACGGGCTGCGGGATGAGCGACGTCGGGAGGATCGAGCGGACGACGGTCAGGCTGTCCTCCGGCGTCAGCGGCTGGAGTGCCACCTGGGTGACGTACGACTTGTCCACCCAGGGTGGGCGGTAGCCCGGCCGGTACGTGACCACGACCAGGGCGGGGGCGCCGACCAGGCTCTCCATGAGCGAGCTGAAGCACTCCTCCGACGTCTGATCGATCCAGTGGACATCCTCGAAGACGAAGATCAGCGGGCGGCGCCGGCAGCTCTGGAGACCCATCTGGCGCAGGGCCTCGAAGGTGCGGGACTTGATGGCCCCCGGGGTGAGGACCGCGAGGTGCTCCGTCCCTTCCTTGACCCCGAGGAGCTGGAGCAGGTACGGCGCCCACTCCTCCGGGTCCATCTCGACGTCCCGGAGCCCCGCCCGCACCTTCTCGGTGATGGCCTCCGGGCTGTCGGTCTCGGCGAGCCGGAAGTTCTGGCGCAGGATGTCGAAGACGGGCAGGTATGGCACGGCGCTCCCGTACGACTGGCAGCGCCCCTCGAGCCACGTGACGCGCTCGCCCCGGAGGCCTCGGCGGAACTCGAAGATCAGCCGCGACTTGCCGATGCCGGCCTCGCCGAGGATCCCGACGACCTGCCCGTGGCCGCGCATCGCGGCGGCCAGCCGGCTCTGGAGCAGCTCCAGCTCCTGCCGGCGGCCGACGAAGGTCGCCATCCGCCGCCCTGGCTCGAGGCCCGTCCGCTCCGGCCCCGCGACCCGCCAGACGCGCACGTCCGCCGCGGGCGCGCCGCCTGCCGGCACGAGATCGAAGCGCCGCTCGAGGAAGACCGCCGCGGACTCGCTGGCGAGGATCGTGTCCGGCTGGGCGCGGTCGACCAGGGCCTCGAGGATGGTCGCCGCCTGGCGCTTCCCGTCGAAGTCGATCTGGCTCGCGCCGCCCGACTGCCCGACCAGGAACGGGCCAACGTGGATCGCCGACCGGACGGCGGGCCGCTCGCCCGCGCCCGGCCAGGCGCGGTCGGCCGCCTTCTGGATCGCCATCGCGGCGAGCGCGGCGCGCCGCGGCGCGTCCTCGGTCGGCTCCAGACCGAACGCCGCCACGATCCCCGTGGGCCCCCGCTCCTCGATGCGCCCGCCGAAGCTCTGCACCTTCTCGACGATCTCCTCGAGGGCGCGGCTCGGGTAGAGCCGCGGGTCCGCCCCCGGGGGGAGCTGAATCCCGGTCCGGAGGAGCGTGAGGCGGCGGCGGTCCCAGCGGACAGTGCCGGCGGTCGGGCCCTCGCGAGCCGGGGCGGGCGGCGCCGCCGGCGCCGCCGCCCGCGCCGCGCGCCGCGGCGGCGCGGGCTGGCGCCCCTCGGTCCGGAGCCCGTGCTTGACGATCCGGTAGCGCAGCGTGTCGCGGGAGATGCCGAGCCGCGCCGCCGCGCGGGTGATGTTCCAGGCGGTTTCGCGGAGCGCCTCGAGGAGGTGTCCCCGCTCGACACTCCCCAGCGCTTCTTCGAGCGGCGCCGCGGTCGGGCCCGGGGGTGGTTCCCCGGGCTCCGCCGCGGTCGGCGCGGGCAGCGCGAGCATCTCCGCCGTGACGAGCGCCGCCTCGGAGAGCAGCGCCACGCGCTCCATGACGTTGGCGAGCTCCCGGATGTTCCCCGGCCAGGAGTACGCGAGGAGGGCGGCGCGGGCCTCGGGCGTGAAGGCCTTCGGCGGCAGGCTGTAGTCCGCGCAGGCACGCGCGAGGAAATGCTCGGCGAGGCGCGCGACGTCCTGTCCGCGCTCGCGGAGCGGCGGCAGCGCCACCGTGACGACGGCGAGCCGGTGGTAGAGGTCCTCGCGGAAGCGCCGCCCGCGGGTCGCCGCGGCCAGGTCCTCGTTCGTGGCGGTGAGGATCCACACGTCCACCGGCTCGCTCCGCGTGCTGCCGAGCCGGCGGACCGCGCGCTCCTCGATCGCCTTCAAGAGCTTCGCCTGGAGCCCCTCGGGCAGGAGTCCCACCTCGTCGAGGAACAGGGTGCCGCGGTTCGCGGTCTGGAACAGGCCGGGCTTGGCCTGCCGGGCGTCGGTGAACGCCCCGCGCTCGAAGCCGAAGAGCTCCGCCTCGAGGAGCGTGTCGGGGATCGCCGCGCAGTTGACGTCCACGAACGGGCCGTCGGCGCGCGGGCCGGCGCCGTGGATGAGTCGCGCGACGAGGCCCTTGCCGGTCCCGGTCTCTCCCTGGATGAGGACGGGCGGGAGGCGGCGCGCGTCGGACTGGCGCTGAACCAGCCGCCGGATCGTCTCCCGGACGGCCGCAATCCCCGGGCTCTCCCCGATCAGCTCGGCCAGGGGGTTCATGCTGCGGGCCCTATCTTACTCCGGTCCAGACAACCCCGACCACTGCCGAAGTTTCCCCCACTCCCCGGCGGGCGGTCACCCAGTCGGGCCGGGCGCGATCGAAGTCAACATCCTGGTTTTTCACGCTCTTTTGCGCTGGCACTCGCCTTGCCCTGTGTCCCTGCCAGCCGGCCGGCGAGTCGGCCGGCGAGGAGGGAGGACATGGCGAGTCAGGCGGTGTGCCCGACGTGGCAGGGCGGGGGCTTCGGGTCCCGGCCGGTCCCTGGCTCGGGCGAGGTGGCCACGCCGCCTCGCCTCGGGTCCTGGAACCTCCTGATCGGCGGCGCCGGGTTCGTCCTCCTGACGGTCGGGATCTTCTGGTTCCAGTTCCATCGGATCCCGCAGGGCGCCGCGGGGCCCCGGTGGACGGAGCTCCGCTGGGGCTACCTCGCGCTCCTCCTCCTGGCGCTTCCCGTGGAGACGCTGGCCTCGGCCGCGCGGATGTGGGTCGTCTGCCGCGTCCTCGAGCCGAGCGTCGGGTTCTGGACCTGCGTCAACGCCGAGTGGGCCAATGTGGCGAGTTCGATGCTGACACCCTCCCAGTCCGGCGGGCCCGGTCAGGTCTACATCTTGAAGCGCGCCGGTGCGCAAGTCGGCACGGCGCTGGCGATCAGCCTGCTGTCGTTCGTGGGGACCGTGGTGGGCCTCCTCCTGATGGGCCTCTACGCACTCTTCGTCTCCCGGACCGTGACGGGTGGGGCGCTGTTCGCGACGGCGGTCTGGGGTCTCACCGCCATCAGCGCGCTGATGGGGCTCGCCGCGGTCGCGCCCGGGCTCCTCCGCGTGCCCCTGGCCGCGGCCTCGCGCGTGCTCTGCCGCGTGGCGGGCGGCCGTGTCCCGCTCACCGACTGGTGGCCACCGCTCGTGCCGCGGACGGGGGCGCCGGTCGAGCGGGTGGACCGCCTCACGGGCTGGCTGCTCGACCTGATCTACACCTACCGCGACGACGTCGCGCGGTTCGTCCGCAGGGGGAAGGCGAGCTTCGCCTGGGTGTGCCTCCTGAGCCTCGTCTTTCTGCTGGAGCGGTGCGTGATGGCCTACCTCTGCCTCCGGTTCCTCGGGGTCGAGACGGCGAGCTTGCGCCAGGTCGTCGAGGCGCAGATCACCGTGATCTTCCTCGTCTACCTCGCGCCCACGCCCGGCGCGGCGGGGATGGCCGAGGGCGCCTCGCTCTCGATCATGGCGGAGATCGTGTCGCCGGGCTTGGCGCCCTACTACAACCTGCTCTGGCGGTTCTCCACGGTCTACCTGGCGGCCCTCGCGGGCCTCGTCACCCTGCTGCGCGCCGTCGTCGAGGACGCGCGGCGGCTGCGCAGCACGCTGCGGGAGGGACATCAATGAGCGGTGAACACCCTGTGTCACCCCGCTGCCGCGACGGCGACGGGGAGGCAGGTTGCTCCCCTCCCCCCCTGAGGGGTGGGAGGGGTCGGGGGTGCGGGGGGAACCGATGAGCGCGGCGGACTACCTGATCCATCTGACACTGAGCGTGTTCCTGATGATCGGCGGCTACCAGTTCTACTTCTGGTGCCAGCGGAACCCACTGACCGAGCCGCGAGAGCTCCGGCTGCCGGTCGACGACCGGATCCCGTTCCGGCCCGGCTGGGTCTGGGTCTACAGCTTCCTCTACTACCCGGCGATCTTCTACACGAACTGGCTCGTCGAGTCGCCACGCCAGTTCACACGCCTGGCGATCAGCTACCTCCTGCTCCTCGGATTGCAGATGGCGTTCTTCCTCTTCTTCCCCGTGGCGACGCCGGAGAGCTGGCGGGCGATCAACCGGGAGCGCACCGGGTCGGAGCGCTTCCTCGCGCTCCTGCAGCGGTTCGACGCCCGCTCGAACAGCTTCCCGAGCATGCACACCTCGGTGGCCATGCTGACCGCGATCCACCTCTACCCGAGCCTCGGGATCTGGGTCTTCCTTTTCCCGGTGCTCATCGGTCTCAGCTGCCTCCTGACCAAGCAGCACTACGTCGTGGACATCCCGGCCGGCGCGGCGCTCGGGTGGGCGACCTTCCAGGTCTTCCGGTTGGTGGCGTGAGAGCCCCGGGTGATGCCCCGATGGATCTCTGGCGGCCGCTGCTGGACCCCGGGGTCGAAAGGAGCGAACCGATGACGCTACGCGATCGGATCGAGGCGCTGTACGCCGGGCAGGTCGCCGAGCTGACGGCGCATCCAGAGTTCCAGGCCCTCGAGAGCGGTCGGGCCTCACGCGAGGCGTACGACCGCTTCATCGCGGGCGTGGTCCGGGCGCACCTTCTCTCGCCCCAGCTCCTCGCCTTCCTCTACGCGCTCGCACCCCCGGCGGCGGCCGACGCGCTCCGGCACAACATGCTCGAGGAGCTCGGGATCGACGAGGCTACCGGGATCGCCCACCCGGCGCTCCTCCGACAGGTCGCCATCGGGGCGGGCCTGGCGCACCGGCTGCCCGCGCTCGAGGCCGCGGCCGCGGCCGACCTGCGGCAGATCGTCGTGGACCCGATCCTCTACGGGTCGCTGAAGGAGGTCGGCCTCGCCGCCCTCGCGGAGATCACCGCCTTCGAGTACATGCTCTCCCGGGTCGCGAGCCGCATCGCGCGGGCCCTCGCCCGGCATCGCGGCCTCGCGCCCGGCGCGCTCGAGTGGTTCACGCACCACTCGGAGGTGGACATCCGTCACGCCGAGGAAGGGCTCGCCAACCTCGAGGCGTACATCCGCTACTACGAGTTCGCCGAGGCCGACGCGCTGACGATCGTCGAGATGGCCCTGCGGGAGAACGTGTTCGTCAAGCGCTACTTCGCCGCGCCGGCCGTGTCGATCCACGGGGTCCGGGAGCGCGCGGAATGAGGCTCGTCGCGGGGACCGTCTACGCGCTCCGGATCCGTTTCGTGGAGGCCTTCCGCCACAGCGCGACGGAGCGGGCGTGCTCGGACTCGGTGGTCGTCCGGGTCGTGGACGAGGCCGGGTGCGAGGGGTTCGGCGAGGGCGTCCCGCGGCCGTACGTCACGGGCGAACGGGTGGAGACGGTGCTGCATCACCTGGCCCGCGTCCTCTGGCCGGGCATCGCCGGGCGCGAGCTGCCGCGCCTCGCCGGCCCCGCGGACCTCGCGGCGGTCGACGCGCTGATCCCGGAGGTCGCCGACCCGGGCGTCCTCGCGGCGCACGCGAGCCGCGCGGCGCTGGAGCTCGCCATCCTCGACTGCGTCCTGCGCCGCCAGGGGATGTCGCTGGCCGCGCTGCTGCCGCCCCGGCGTCCCCGCGTCGTCTACAGCGGCGTGCTGACGGGCGGGGCCCTCGAAACCACGCTCCGGCACGCCCGACAGATGCGGCTCGTCGGCCTCGGCCAGATCAAGGTGAAGGTGGGGGGAGAGGACGACGTCACGCGCGTCCAGGCCGTCCGGGAGGCCGTCGGGCCGGAGGTGTCGCTCCGGGTCGATGCCAATGGGGCCTGGACCCCCGCGGGCGCGCGCGCGGTGCTCGCGGCGATCGCGCCGGTCGGGGTCGTCGCGGTCGAGCAGCCGCTCCCACGCGGACCGGTCACGGACCTCCGGCGCCTCCGGGAGGCGAGCCCGATCCCCCTCATGGCGGACGAGTCGCTCCTGACGGCCGCCGACGCGGACGCGCTCATCCGGGCGCACGCGGTCGACTACGTGAACGTCCGCGTCTCGAAGTGCGGCGGTCTCTGGCGGTCGCTCGGGATCGCGCGGCGCGCGGCCGAAGCCGGCCTCGGCATCCAGGTCGGCAGCCAGGTCGGCGAGACGGCGATCCTCTCGGCGGCCGGCCGGCACCTCGCCGCGCACCTGCCCGAAGTCGCGTTCGTCGAGGGCTCCTACGGCGCGCTGCTCCTCACCGAGGACGTCGCGGCCGACGGCGTCCGGTTCGGCCATCGCGGCGAGGCTCCGCTCCTGACCGGCCCGGGGCTCGGCGTGCGGGTGCTCGAGGAGCGCCTGCGCCGGTACGCCCGTCAGGTCGTCGAGCTGCCGGGCGGGGGAGGCTGAGATGGCGTCGTTCCTCAAGACGTGCCTGCGGCTCCGTGAGTGGACGCACCACGCCCGGTTCGACCGCGCGACCCGCGACCCGGAGGCCGCCCAGGCCGCGGGCCTCCGCGCCCTCCTCCGCCGGAACGCCGACACGGTCTTCGGCCGCGAGCACGGCTTCGGCGGCATCGCGAGCCCGGCCGAGTACGCGCGGCGCGTTCCGATCCGGGACTACGAGGGGTTCCGTCCGTACGTCAACCGGATCGTCGCCCGCGAGGGGCGGGTCCTCACGGCCGAGCCGCCGGTCATGTTCACGACGACGAGCGGGACGACCGGGGAGCCGAAGCTCATCCCGGTGACGGCGTCCTGGGCGGCCGAGCTCGGCGCGCTGACCCGGCTCTGGCTGGTTCACCTCCTGCGCGACCATCCGCGCTGCCTCGACGGGAGGACGCTCAGCATCGTGAGCCCGGCGGTCGAGGGCGTGACCGCGACCGGGATCCCCTGCGGCGCGATGTCCGGGGTCCTCTACCAGCGGATCCCCTGGCTGGTCCGTCGCCACCACGCGGTTCCGTACGCGGTCTTCCTGGTCCGCGACTGCGAGGCCCGCTATTTCCTGACGATGCGCTTCGCCCTCGCGCACTCGGTGTCGGTGGTCGGCGCGCCGAACCCGAGCTCGCTGATCCGGCTCGTGGAGACGGCCGCCGCCCGCTCCGAGGCGATCGTGCGGGCCGTCCACGACGGGACGCTGGGCCTCACGGTGCCCCGGGACGAATCGGGGTCGGTTCGTGCGGGGCTGCACGAGCTGGCGGCGGGGCTCCGCCCGGACCCGGGGCGCGCGCGGGCGCTCGCCGGGATCCTCCGGCGGGACGGCGCGCTGTCGCCGAAGACCTGCTGGCCGGAGCTGACGCTCCTCGCCTGCTGGCTGGGCGGGACGGCGGGCATCCACGCCCGGCGGCTCGCCGAGTACTACGGCAGCGACGTCCCCCTCCGCGACCTCGGGCTCGTGGCGAGCGAGGGGCGCGTCACGATCCCGGTCGAGGACGACTCGCCGGCCGGGGTCCTCGCCGTCCACGCCGGCTTCTACGAGTTCGTGCCGGAGGAGCGGATCGAGGACCCGTCGCCGCCCGTCCGGCTCGCCCACGAGCTGGAAGACGGGCGCCGCTACTACGTCGTCCTCTCCGGCGCCAACGGGCTCTACCGCTACGACCTGAACGACATCGTCGAGGTCCGCGGGTACCACCACCGGACGCCGAAGCTGGCCTTCGTCCGGAAGGGCCGGGACATGGTCAACATCACCGGCGAGAAGCTCCACGTCAACCAGGTCCAGGCGGCGGTGCGCCGCGCCGAGGAGCGGAGCGGCCTCGACGTCTGGCAGTTCCGGCTGATCCCGGACGTGGACGCGAGCTGCTACGACCTCCTGGTCGAGTGCCGCACCGGCGCGCCCGCCGATTCCCAGGGACTGGCGTTCCTCGGCGGCTTCGACGCCGCCCTCGGCAGCCTCAACGTCGAGTACGCGGCCAAGCGCGCCTCGAAGCGCCTGGGGCCGCCGCGGCTCTGCCTCATGCGCCCCGGCTGGGCGGAGCGGGTGAGCCGCGCCGAGTTCCGGGGCGGCAAGCGCGAGGTCCAGCACAAGTGGGCCGCCATCCGCCTCGAGTGGGACGACGCGAGCGGCCGCGAGGTGCTCCGCCGCCTGGACCCGGCCGCGGCCCCCGCGACCGTCACGTGATGGGGCGCGTGCTGCGCGCGGTGGGGGCGTGCGCCGTCGCCGTCGGCGGGGCCTGCTTCGGATGGACGCCTGCGCGGGAGTTGGGCCGGCTCTTCGCGCTCGTGATCGTGAGCCTTCCGGCGGGCGTTCCTGGGCCGTGAGGAGGCGCTTGCGTGGGCCGTGGCAGGGGCTGCAGCCTGGACCCGCTTGCGGTGTGCGCTAACCCGGACCAATACGCGTTTTGGGATCTGATCCACCCCACGACGCACGCCCACGCGATCATTGCGGACCGCATCCTGGAGGCGGTCGAATAGCGGTCGCCCTGGACGCCGGAGGGCCGGGGCAGGGAGGTCGGTCCTGCCCCGGCCCGCGCCCTACTCCAGGATGACCCCGGCGTAGCCGACGACGCGGCGGTAGTCGCCGGAGGCGTCGCCGGAGGTCCGGTAGCGGACGAGACGCGCCGTCCGGATCCCGAGGGCGGGCACGGCCCAGAGGAGCGCCTGGGTCGGCGCGATCCCGCACATCGAGATCTCGTGCGTCTTGACGGCCCGCCAGAGCCCCTCGGGGTCGAGGGCGAGGATCTGGTCGATCGCGAGCCGGTCCTTCCGCTCGGCGATCTCCTGGGACTCGTAGTGGTTGAGGTCCGTCGAGTCGACGACGAGGACCGGCTCGGGCCACGCGGCGACCACGCGCCCGACCGCCTCCCCGACGGCGCGGCAGAACTCGGGGTTGATCCAGCCGAGCGTGATCGGGACGATCGCGAGTTCCGGCTGGCGGCGGTGGAGGAAGGGAATCTGCACCTCGAGCGCGTGTTCGCGGAGGTGGGCGCGCGCGTCCTCCTCGAGCCCGGCGGCGACCTCGATGATCGCCCGGGCCAGCTCGCCCGCCACGGGCACGCTCCCGCCGGGGTAGCGCCACGTGCCGTCGCTCATGACGGCGCCGGGGACGCCGAGCCCCGTGTGGTTCGGCCCGAGGAGGACGGCGAGGCGCGGCACCTGGACCTGCGCGTACGTCTCGCCGGCGACGGCGCCGGAGTACATCCAGCCGGCGTGGGGGACGACGACGGCGCGCGCCGGGGCGGCAGGCAGGTCCGGGAGCAGCCGCGCGAGCTCCGCCTCGACGGCCTTCGGGGCCGCGGGGTAGAAGCTGCCCGCGACGGCGGGCTCGCGGATACCAACACGCATGGGGAGGTCAGTCTGGGCGGCCGGGCCGAGGACCGAGGACGCCGGGCTGCGACGGTTATCGGCCCGGCTAGTCCCTGAAGTGGCAGGACACCCAGTGCCCGGCCATCCCCTCCTTCAGCGCGGGCTCCTGGTCCTGGCAGATGCCCGGCACCTGGCGGATTCGGCACCGGGTGTGGAACCGGCAGCCGGCGGGCGGGCGGATGGGGCTCGGGACGTCGCCCTCCAGCAGGATGCGCTGGCGCTTGACCTCCGGGTCGGGGATCGGCACCGCGGAGAGGAGCGCTTCCGTGTAGGGGTGCCGGGGGTTCGTGTAGAGCTCCTTGGCCGCTGCGATCTCGACGATCTTCCCGAGGTACATGACCGCGACCCGGGTCGAGATGTGCTCGACGACGGAGAGGTCGTGGGCGATGAAGAGGTAGGTGAGGTTGAACTGCTTCTGGAGGTCCTCGAGCAGGTTGATGACCTGCGCCTGGATCGAGACGTCGAGGGCCGAGACCGGCTCGTCCGCGACGATGAGCTTCGGCGAGACCGCGAGCGCCCGGGCGATGCCGATCCGCTGACGCTGGCCGCCGGAGAACTCGTGGGGATAGCGGCGCATGTGATCGGCGTGGAGCCCCACGGTCTCGAGGAGGTGGACGACCCGCTCTTCGCGCTCGGCCTTGGTCTTGGCGAGCTTGTGGATGATGAGCGCCTCCCCGACGATCGAGCCGACGGTCATGCGCGGGTTCAGCGAGGCGTAGGGGTCCTGGAAGATGATCTGCATGTCGCGGCGGAGCGCGCGCAGGGAACGCTTGTCGAGCGCGGTGACGTTCTGGTTCCCGAACCAGACCTCGCCCGACGTCGGCTCGATGAGCCGAAGGATGCAGCGCCCCGTCGTGGACTTGCCGCACCCCGACTCGCCGACGAGCCCGAGCGTCTCGCCCTGATTGATGTCGAAGGAGACCCCGTCCACCGCGTGGACCCGGGCCACCTCGCGGGAGAAGAGGCCCCCCTTGATGGGGAAGTACTTGACGAGGTTCTTGACCTTCAGGAGTGGCGTGGTCATGGCGATGTCCTCGAGCTCAATAGAGCCAACACGAGACCTTGTGCCCCGGCTTCACTTCCTTGAGGACGGGGTCCTTCTCGGAGCACACCGCCTTCGCGAACGGGCACCGGGGGGTGAACCGGCACCCCGGCGGGATGTCGAGCAGGCTCGGCACGACGCCCGGGATCGCCTCCAGCCGCAGCTTCTTGGTCGCTGCCAGGTCGATCCGCGGGATCGAGCGCAGGAGGCCCTGCGTGTAGGGGTGGAGCGGCTCCTTGAACAGGCTCTTGACCGGCGCCTCCTCGACCACCTTGGCGGCGTACATGACCATGACGCGCTGGGCCGTCTCCGCGATGACCCCCATGTCGTGGGTGATCAGCAAGACGGCCATGCCGAGCTTCGCCTTCAGCTCGTTCAGGAGCTCGAGGATCTGGGCCTGGATCGTGACGTCGAGCGCGGTGGTGGGCTCGTCCGCGATCAGGAGCTTCGGGTTGCAGGAGAGCGCCATCGCGATCATGACGCGCTGGCGCATCCCGCCCGAGAGCTGGTGCGGGTACTCCTTCACGCGCCGCTCGGGGTTCGCCATGTGGACGATCTTCAGCATCTCGACCGTCTTGTCCATGGCGTCCCGGCGCCCGAGCCCCTCGTGGAGGCGGATCGCCTCCGCGATCTGCTCCCCGATCGTGAAGACCGGGTTGAGCGAGGTCATGGGCTCCTGGAAGACCATCGAGATCTCCTTGCCCCGGACCTTGCGCATCTGGGCGGGCGGCAGGGTCACCAGGTCGCGGCCCTCCCAGAGGATCTGCCCCTCGACGATCCGCCCCGGCGGCATGGGGATGAGCTTCATGAGCGAGAGCGCGGTGACGGTCTTTCCGCAGCCGGACTCCCCCACGATGCCGAGCGTCTCGCCCTTGTCGATGCGGAGGTCCACCCCGTCCACCGCGCGGACCACGCCCTCGTCGGTGAAGAAGTACGTCTTCAGCCCTTTGACCTCCAGCAGCCGATCGCCCATGGGTGCTCCTCGTTACCAGCCGGCGGTGATTTCGCGGATCGCCGCCAGCGCCCGCTCGATGTCCTCGGCGTCCACGTCCTTGTGGGTCACGCACCGGATGGACGCGGGGCCGATCGCGTGGATCTTGACCTTCCGGGCCTTGCAGCCCTCGACCAGCTCTGGGGCGCCGCCCGGGCGGTCCACGTGGAAGATGACGATGTTGGTCTGGACGCGCGCGAGATCGACGCGGATCCCCGCGAGCCCGACCAGCCCCTCCGCGAGCCGCCGGGCGTTCGCGTGGTCCTCCGCCAGGCGGTCCACCATCTTCTCGAGCGCGATGAGGCCCGCCGCGGCCAGGATGCCGACCTGCCGCATCCCGCCGCCGAGGAGCTTCCGCGTCCGGCGCGCCCGGCCGACGAACTCCCGGGACCCGACGATGAGCGAGCCCACCGGCGCCGCCAGGCCCTTGGAGAGACAGAACTGGACCGTGTCCACGAGGCGCCCGTACTCGCGGGGGTCGCGCCCGAGCGCGACGCACGCGTTGAAGATCCGCGCGCCGTCGAGGTGGACCGGCACGCCGTGCTCGCGGCCCACCGCGGCCACCGCGCCGACCTCCTCGGGCGTGAAGGCGACCCCGCTGTGCCGGTTGTGCGTGTTCTCGACGCAGATGAGGCCGGTGACCGGGATGTGGATGTTTCGCGGCCGGATCGCGGCGCGCACCTGCTCCGGCGTGGGCAGCCCGCGCTCCGTCGCGAGGGGCCGCGTCTGGCAGAGGGAGAGGCGGGCGATCCCGGCGACCTCGTAGCTCATGATGTGGGAGTCCGCGTCGCAGATCACCTCCTGGCCCGGCTGGGTGTGGGTCAGGACGGAGACCTGGTTGCCCATCGTCCCGGAGGCGACGAACAGGCCGGCCTCCTTGCCGAACCGCTCCGCCGCCCGCGCCTCGAGCATCTTCGCCGTCGGGTCCTCCTCCCAGACGTCGTCGCCGACCTCGGCCGCCGCCATCGCCGCGCGCATCTCGGGGGTCGGGGTCGTCAGCGTGTCCGATCGGAGGTCGACGATGTCGTGCATGGGGGTCTCCAGCACCGGGTCAGAGGAGCTTCGCCTGGCGCTCGCGGGCGCGCCGGGCCCACTCGCTGGCCGGGTACTCCTCGACGAGGCGCTTCAGCGTGCTCGCCGCCTCCTCGGTCCGCCCGAGCTGGATCAGCGCCTCGGCCTTCAGGAACAACGCCTGGGGAGCGACCGCCGTCCGGCCGTACTCCTTCAGGATGACGTCGTAGCGCTGCAGGGCGCCCTGGTGGTTGCTCCGGCGGACGTAGTAGTCCGCCACCCACAGCTCCTTCTCGGCGAGGCGCAGGCGGCACGCCTCGATCTTGACGATGGCGTCGGGGGCGTAGCGGCTCTCGGGATACTGCTTGAGGAGCTTCTGGAACTCCGCGAGCGCCTTGGTCGTGACCGCCTGGTCCCGCTCGACGGTCGGTATCTGGTCGAAGTAGCTCCGCGCGAGGCGGTACTGGACGAGGTCGGCGATCGGGTGACCCGGGAAGAGCGTCATGAACGACTCGAACTCGCGGGCCGCCCGCTCGTAATCCTGCTCGCGGTAGTAGCTCTCGCCGACCAGGAAGCGCGCCCGCGGCACGAGCTCCGACTCGGGGTGCCGCTCGAGGATCTTCACGAGCGAGTCGCGCGCCGCCTCGTTGCGCGCCTTGAGGAGATCGCGCTCGCCCTCCTCGTAGAGCTTCGCAGGAGGCGGGAGCGTATCCGGGCGCGTCGAGAAGTACCCGCACCCGCCGGAGGAAAGCACGGCGATGAGGGCGAGGACGCCCATCCGCGTACGGGAGCGGCGCGAGCGGATCTGGATGACCACGGCCTCCAGGCGCGGTGAGTGCGCCCATCTTAGGAGCACTCTCGCGGTCAAGTCAAGGCGAAAGTCCGCGCCACGTATGGCCTCGGCGCCCCCATGCGGGCGCGCTTTGACTCCGGTGCGGGAGCGGGCTAGACTCGGGGCGAGGAGGGGGCCATGAGCATACCGCGTGTCGCGAGCTTTCCCCCGATGGTGCGCGTCAAGCAGCAGTTCGCCGGTCCGATGCTCCACGACGTGGCGGGCGCCGTCCGCCAGACGCTGAGCGCCCTTCAGCTTCCCGTCAAGCCGGGGCAGACCGTCGCCCTCGCCGTGGGGAGCCGCGGCATCGTCAACATCGACGTCGTCGCGAAGGCGTGCGTCGAGCAGGTGAAGCGGCTCGGCGCCCGGCCCTTCATCTTCCCCGCGATGGGCAGCCACGGCGGCGGGACCGCGGAGGGGCAGCTCTCGGTCCTGGAGCACTACGGGATCACCGAGCAGACGATGGGCTGCCCGATCCGCGCGACCATGGACGTGGTGGAGGTGGGGCAGGCGCTCGGGCTCCCGGTGTGGCTCGACCGCTACGCGGCCGAGGCGGACTGGATCGGCATCATCAACCGGGTCAAGCCGCACACGGACTTCAAGGGCGAGATCGAGTCGGGCCTCTTCAAGATGATGACGATCGGCCTCGGCAAGCACGCGGGCGCGATCCAGGGGCACCGCGCGAACATTCGGCACCGCTACGAGACCGTGATCACGGCCGTGGGGCGGGAGATGCTCCGCAAGGCCCGGATCGCGTTCGGCCTGGGGATCGTCGAGAACGGCTACGACGAGACGGCCAAGGTGCAGGCCTTCCTGCCGGCGGACCTCGAGGCGGGGGAGCGGGCGCTCCTCCGCGAGGCGCGGGCGTGGATGGCGCGCCTGCCGTTCGAGCAGATCGACCTCCTCATCGTCGACGAGATGGGCAAGGACGTTTCCGGGGCCGGCATGGACTCGAACGTCATCGGCCGGCACGGGACGTTCTTCGAGCCACAGTTCGGGACGCCGAAGATCACGTTCATCGTCGTCTGCGACCTCACCCCGCACACCTACGGGAACGCCGTGGGCATCGGCAACGCCAACTTCACGACGCGTCGCCTCGCGAACAAGATCGACTGGAACCCGACGCTGATCAACGCCCTGACGGCCTGCGCGCCCGACGCCGCGAAGCTGCCGGCGGTCTTCGAGACCGACCGGGACGCCGTCGCCGTCGCGCTCTCGTGCCTCGGCTACGATCGGGTCGAGGACGCGCGCGTCGTGCGGATCAAGAACACGCTGCGTCTCGCCGAGGTGGAGGTGTCGGGGGCCTTCGTCCCCGACGTGGCGAAGCGGGAGGACCTCCAGATCGTCAGCGAGCCCGCGCCGCTCGCCTTCGACGCGGCGGGCAACCTGCTTCCGTTCTGACCTTGCCCTCCTCTCCCTCCCGCGAAGGGAGAGGGGCGGGGGGAGGGTGGGTCAACCGTGAAAGCCCTCGTCTACCCCGCGCACGACCAGATCGAGGTCCGCGACGTGCCCGAGCCCGCCGCGCCGGCGCGCGGAGAGGTCCTGGTGCGGGTCGCGGGGGCCGGGATCTGCGGCTCGGAGCTGGAGGCCTTCGCCACGCGGAGCCCGCGGCGCCCGCCGCCGCTCATCATGGGTCACGAGTTCTGCGGCGAGGTCGTCGCGGTCGGCCCCGAGGTCGCGGGGGTGCGCTGCGGCGACCGCGTCGTGATGAACTCCGTGATCGCCTGCGGGGCGTGCGAGAGCTGCCTCGACAGCCGCACGCACCTCTGCCCGCGCCGCGAGATCTTCGGCATGCGGCGGCCCGGCGGCTTCGCCGAGCTCACGCTCGTGCCGGCCTCGACGATCGTGCTCCTGCCCGAGAAGGTCTCGCCGATCGAGGGCGCGGTCGTCGAGCCGCTCGCGAACGCGGTCCACGTCTTCTCGCTGGTGGGCGAGCGGCTCCCCGAGACCGTGGTCGTCATCGGCGCGGGGACGATCGGGCTCATGTGCCTCCAGGTCGCGCGGGCGCTCGGCGCGTTCCGGCTGGTCGCGGTGGACCCGAGCCCCGCGCGGCTCGAGGTCGCCCATCGCCTCGGCGCGGAGCCCGTCGTCAATCCCCGGGAGACGCCGCTCCGGGAGGCGATGCGCGAGTTCACCCGCGGCCAGGGCGCCGACGTCGTCGTGGACGCGGCGGGGACGTCGGAGACGCGGCGCGACTCGGTCGGCGTCTGCCGCCCCGGGGGCGAGGTGATCTGGATCGGCCTCCACACCGACGAGACGGCGCTCTCGGGGGCGGAAGTGGTGCTCGGCGAGCGGCGCGTCCAGGGCTCCTACGCCGTGACGCCGCGGGACCTGCGGAAGGCCGTGGGGCTCTTCGCCCACGGGCGCATCGACCTCGCCGGGTGGGTGCGCCCGTTCCCGCTCGCCGAGGGGGCGCGCGTGTTCCGGGAGCTCCTCACCCAGCCCAAGGATTACGTCAAAGCCGTCCTGATGCCGTAGCGCCCGGGTCGATAACCTTCGCATCTCTGCGTCCTCGGTCGTCGTCGGCCCTCAACGTATGCGGCATACGCCTCGGGCCGCCTCCTCCCTGCGTCCTTGATCTGCTCGGCTCTCGCCCCGGCGCCCTCCCATAGCGCCCGGCCGCGTCGCAGGGCCTGTCGCCGGGCTCGCCCCGCGCGCCCGGGCTCCGGGCCCCTTTCTCACGCGCCTTCCGCAATTCGCAGAATTGCGGAAGGGCGCCGTGAGGGGACCCCCTCCGCCCGGGACCCCGCGGGGCTCGCCCGGCGCCACCCGCGACGCGCCGGGGCCCGCTGGGTCAGTGGGCGTTGGGACCGTCGAGGATCTTCTCCATGATGATGGTGTCCACCCACTTCCCGTCGAGGAGGCCCTGCTCCCGGTAGGTGCCGACCTCGCGGAAGCCGGCGCGCCGGTACACGGTCGTCCCCGCCTCGTTCCACGGGAAGGCCGAGAGCACGAGCTTGTGGTAGTCGAGCGCGCGCGCCCGGGCGATCAGGGCGTCGAGGAGCCGGCCGCCGACGCCGCGCCCGCGCCAGTCGCGCTCCACGTAGAGCGAGAAATCGGCCACGTGGTCGTAGGCGGGACGCGGGTTGAAGACGTTCAGGCTCCCCCAGCCGACCACCTGGCCGCCGGCCTCCGCCACCTCCGCCACGATCACCGGGTGCCGCGGGCTGCGACCCTCGAGCCAGGCGCGCCGCTCCTCGGGCGTTCGCTCCTCGGTCTCGAGGGTCGCGATGCGGTCCTGGATTCCCTGATTGTAGATCCGGCAGATGGCGGCGGCGTCCGCCGCCGTCGCCTCGCGGATGGTCAGGCGCTCGCTCACCGGCGTACCCTGGGCGAAGCAAGGCCATGCTCTCGCCCCCTGGGACCGGGCCGAGGCCCGAGCAGCCCTAGGACGCAGGGAGGAGGCGGCGCGAGGCGTATGCCGCATACGTTGAGCGCCGCCGACGACCCCGCCGGAGGGACGGGACGCCCGCGAGGCCGCAGGCCGAGCGCGTCCCGGCGAGCTGGAGGACGCCGGGATGCGACGGGGATCGGCCCGGGGCCGCTCACCCGAGCTCGCGCGCGTCGAGGCGCCCGGCGCGGAGGAGTCGCTCGAAGCACTCGATGGTCTGCTGGACCCCGTCACGGAGAGGCGTGGTCGGGTGCGGGCCGAGGTCGCGCTGGACGACACGGTCGTCGTAGGCCCCGGCCACGGGCACCTCCGTCGCGGGATCGTAGGTGACCTCGGCCTTGGGCCGGACCTCGCGGATGAGCACGATCACGTCGGCGACCGAGGCGATCTCGCCGTGGAGGTTGTAGACGCGCGCGCCCTCGACGTCGGCCCGGGCGGCCCGGACGAAGGCGCGGGCGACGTCGGCGACGTACTGGAAGTCGCGGGACCCGCCCCAGCGGATGTGGAACGGCCGGCCGAGGACGGCGGCCTTCATCGCGATGGTCGGATCGGCCGTGAGGCCGAAGTCGCGCCCCGGCCCGTAGAGGGTGTCCGGCCGGAGGCCGATGCTCGGGACCCGGTGCTCGAGCCAGTGGATCCGCGCCGTGTCCTCGTTCGCGACCTTGTAGACGCCGTAATGCGTCTGGGGCATCCGCGGGGCGTCGTCCGGGAGCGGCCCCGGTGGGTACGCCGACGCCGGTCCGAACACGGCGACCGAGGAGGCGTAGGCGACCTGGCGGACCTGATCGCGGCACGCGCGCGCCGCGTCGAGCACGGCGGCCGTGCCGACGACGTTGACGTGGGCCCCCTTCGGGGGGTCCTGGCGGCAGAGCGGGATCTGGAACGCCGCGAGGTGGATGATGCGCGTCACGCCGTGCTCGGTGACGACGCGGGTGAGCGCGGCCACGTCCGTGACGTCGCCGCGGACGAAGGTGACGCGGGCCACCTCGTCCGGCTCGCCGATCATGCGGAAGCGCCACGGATCCTCCGCGAGGTCGTAGGCGACGGGGCGCTCGCCCTCGGCCACGAGGGTCTTCAGGACCCAGGCGCCGATGCAGCCGTGGGAGCCGGTCACGAGGAACGCCATGGTCTCTCCGGGGGCCTCATGATACCAGAGGGCCGGCGCCGGGCCGGCGCCGGGCCGGCGTCCGGGCGCGGCCGGGCGAGGCTTTTTTCGGTCTGCCCGCCGCGTTACAATGCGGGCGCTCGGAACCCGCGGACTCCGTCCGGAGGAGGATATCGATGCGTCACCGACGACTCTCGTGGCCGTGGCTCGTCGTCCTGGTCGCGGCGCTCGCCCCCTGGGGCACGCCCGGACCCGTGGCGGCACAGACGAAGGTGAACCTGGTGTTCTCGTCCGGCCCCACCGGGGGGTCGTGGATCCCGCTCGCCGCGACGACGGCGGACCTCGTGAAGAAGCGGTTCCCCGACCTCGACGTCCAGGTGGAGCCGGGCGCTGCCCTCGTGAACATGGAGAAGATCCGCTCGGACAAGGCGGACCTCGGCTGGTCCATGACGACCGTGCTCTCGGACGCGCGGACAGGCAAGGGCGAGTGGAAGGGCAAGCAGACCGACAAGCCGATGTACGTCGCCACGATGTACCCGAACGTCTGGCAGCTCGTCGTCACCGCCGACTCGAACGTACGCACGATCGCCGATCTCAAGGGCAAGGCGACGGCGCTTCCCCCCCGCGGGAACACGAGCCTCCAGGACGGCTGGGTGAACCTCCTCCAGCTCTACGGGCTCAAGCTCGCGGACCTCGGCTCGACCTCCTACGGGTCCCTCGCCGAGAACACGGAGCTGATCAAGAACCGCCAGGCGGTCGGCATGGGGTGGTTCACGACCGTGCCGGCGTCCTTCATCCGCGATCTCGGCGCGTCGGTCCGGATCCGGATGCTGGCGGTTCCCGACGACATCATCAAGAAGATGCAGGAGCTGAACCCCGGCTACGCGCGGCACGTCATCCCCGCGGGGACGTACAAGGAGCAGGGGATCGACGGGGAGATCGTGACCTTCCAGTCGCCGACGATCCTCATCGCCTCGTCGAAGGTGCCCGAGGACGCGATCTACCGCGTGACCAGGGCGATCGTGGAGGGGCGCGAAGGGTACGGCGCCGTCTTCGCGGCCATGAAGGGGATCACGCCGAAGGAGATGGGACAGGACTACGGTCTCCCGTACCACCCGGGTGCCGCGAAGTACTACCGGGAGGTCGGGGTCCTCAAGTAGGCGGCCGCGCGGTGTGACGCCCCCGTGACGGCCGCGGTCGTCGCGCGGTCGGTCGCGCTCTTCGTCCTGGCGGGGCTCTGCGAGATCGGCGGGGGCTACCTCGTCTGGCTCTGGCTGCGGAGCGGCCGCGGCTTCCTCGTGGGCGTGCTGGGGGGGCTGATCCTGTTCCTCTACGGAGTCGTCCCGACGTTCCAGCCGGCTCCCTTCGGGCGCGTCTACGCCGCGTACGGCGGCGTGTTCGTCGTGCTTTCGCTCGCCTGGGGCTGGGTCGTGGATCGGTGGGTGCCCGACCGCTTCGACCTCGTCGGGGCCGCCCTCTGCCTCGCCGGGGTCGCCGTGATCATGTACTGGCCGCGCCCCTGAGCCCGTGCCGTGAGGAAGCTCGGCGGCGCTGCCGGGGTGCTCGTGGCGATCCTCGCGATCGCCATGTCCGTCTACCACCTCTACGTCCGCCTGACGCCCGTCCCGCCCGACAGCCAGGTGCTGCGGGCGCTCACCCTCCTCTTCAGCCTGGTCCTCGCCTTCCTGATCTTCCCCGCGCGGAAGGCCGCCCCCGGCGACCGGCCGAGCTGGCCGGACCTCGGCCTCGCCGGGGCCTCGGTGGTCGCCGCCGTCTACATCCTCCTCTACTACCAGTACGTCACCACCCGCTACCCGACCGCGGACCCGCTCACCCGGCCCGACATGATCGTCGCGGCCCTCGCGACGCTCCTCGTCCTCGAGGCGACCCGCCGCACGATCGGGTCGGCCCTGCCGATCGTGACGGTGTGCTTCATCCTCTACGGGCTCGTGGGGCCCCGGATGCCCGGGTTCCTCCACCACCGGGGGCTCACGCTCGAGATCCTGCTCGACCAGACCTACTTCACGACGGAGGGGATCTTCGGGATCCCGCTCGGGGTGGCGGGCTCGTACGTGATCCTCTTCATCATCTTCGGCGCGTTCCTCGAGAAGTCCGGGGCGGGGCAGTTCTTCATGAACTTCGCCAACGCGATCGCCGGCGGCTCGCGTGGGGGGCCCGGGAAGGTGTCGGTCGTCTCCTCGAGCCTCTTCGGCACGATCTCGGGCTCGGCCGTCGCGAACGTCATGGTGGACGGCTGGCTCACGATCCCGATGATGAAGCGGACCGGGTTCAAGCCCGAGGCCGCGGCCGCGATCGAGTCGGTCGCGTCCACGGGGGGCCAGATCATGCCGCCCGTGATGGGGGCGGCCTCGTTCGTCATGGCCGAGTTCCTCGGCGTCCCGTACTCGACCATCATGCTGGCCGCGGCGATCCCGGCGATCCTCTACTACGTCGCCCTCTTCGCCGCGATCCACTTCAACGCCGTCCGCACGGGGCTCCGGGGTATCGCGCGCGAGGAGCTGCCGAACCTCTGGGACACGGTCTGGCGCCAGGGGCATCTCTTCCTGCCGGTGGTCGTGATCCTGGTCCTCCTCTTCCAGGGCTTCACCGCGACCTACGCGGCGATCATCTCCACGGCGAGCGTGATCGTCCTCTCCTGGGTGCGCCGGGAGACCCGGGTCGGCGTCCGGAAGGCGCTCGAGGCCCTCCGGGAGGGCGCGGAGGCGACGGTGCCGGTCGCGATGGCCACGGCCTGCGCCGGGATCGTGATCGGGATCGTGCTCCAGACCGGGCTCGCCCTCCGGTTCACGAGCTTCCTGATCTCGTTCTCGGGCGGCCAGCTGATCCCCGCCCTCGTGATCACCATGCTCGCGGGGATCGTCCTCGGGATGGGGATGCCGACCACCCCGGCCTACATCATGCAGGCGGCCCTCCTGATCCCGGCGCTCGTCAAGCTGGGCATCCTCCCGATCGCGGCCCACATGTTCGCGTTCTACTTTTCGTGCCTCTCCGCGGTGACGCCCCCCGTCGCGCTCGCCGTGTACGCGGCGGCGTCCATCAGCCGGTGCAGCCTGTGGGGCGCCGGCTGGCAGGCCCTCAAGTTCGCCGCCGCCGGCTTCATCGTGCCGTTCTTCTTCGTCTACTCGCCGTCGCTCCTCTTCGTCGGCGCGCCCCTCGAGATTCTCCGCGCGTGCGTGACCGGCTCGATCGGGGCCGTCGTCCTCGCCGCCGCCCTCGAGGGGCAGCTCCTCCGGCCCGCGACCGGGCTCGAGCGCGGGATCTTCGGCGCGGCAGCGATCCTCCTGATCGACCCGGGGCTGACGACGGACATCGCGGGCCTGGTCCTGATCGCCGTCGGCCTGGGGCTCCAGCGGCTGCGGCCCGTGCCCGCCGTGGCCGTCGCGGAGCCGGCCCGGCGTGCCTGAGGGCGCGGTGCGCGACCCGCTGGCCGTCGCGGCGATCGCGCTGGTCGTCGGCGTGGTCCTCGTGGTGACGATCGTGTACGGGGTCCTCCGGCTCTATTGACCGACAAGGAGGGTGGACATGCGTGAAGTCCTCAGACTCGGCGTGCTCGGGTGCGTGCTTGCGCTGCTCGGGGTCGCGATGGCGCAGCCGGCCGTGGCCCAGAACGTGATGGAGCTGGCAAAGAAGGAAGGGAAGGTCGTCTGGTACTCCTCGCTCGAGCTGTCTGTCGCTCAAAGGGTCTGCGACGCGTTCAACAAGAAGCAGATGGGCGTCACCTGCGAGCTGAACCGGGACGGGTCCGAGCGCATCTTCCAGAAGGTGATGCAGGAGGCGTCGGCCAACCTCTGGATCGCCGACGTCGTCCACACCTCGGACATCTCGCACTTCCTCGACTTCAAGGCCAAAGGGATGATCACGAAGTATGCCCCGGCGGGCTCAGAGCGGTTCCGGCCGGAGTTCCGTGACCCCGACGGCTTCTACACGGTCCTCCGCGGGAGCCCCTACATCTTCGCCTTCAACACCCGGAAGGTGGCCAAGGGGGAAGCCCCGAAGCGGTGGAAGGACCTCCTCGACCCGAAGTGGAAGGGGAAGCTGGTCCACGCCCACCCTGGCTACAGCGGCGTCGTGCTCACGGGGATGACGGGGCTCCTGGGGGCGTTCGGCTGGGACTACTACGCCGCGCTCGCGAAGAACGCGCCCCTCGTCGTCCAGTCGGCCGTGGACCCGCCGATGAAGGTCTCCGGCGGCGAGGCCTGGGTGGGCGTCGCCGGCGAGTACAACTTCTACCGCGCGGCCAAGAAGGGGAACCCGATCGAGATGGTGTTCCCGGAGGAAGGCGTGCCGTTCGTGTCCTCAGCGAACGCGGTCATGGCCAAGGCCCCTCACCCGAACGCGGCGCGCGTGTTCACGGACTTCCTCTTCGGCAAGGAGGCCCAGCAGATCCTGGTGGATGACGGCCTCTATGTCCCGAACGAGGAGGTGAGCTACGCCAAGGACAAGCGTCCGCTCCGGGAGATCAAGCTCCTCCCCGCCTCGCCCGAGGAGATCATGAAACGCAGCGAGGAGATCAAGACGAGGTTCCGGGAGCTGTTCGGAGTGTGACTGAGAATCGGCCCCTCACCGGCGCCCTCTGCCCCGAGGGGGAGAAGGGACCAGGGATGAGAGGTCCGGATCTCACGCCCCTGGTGTGGCTGATCAACGCGGCGATCCTCGCGGCGCTCGTCGTGGCGCCGCTCGCGATCCTGGTCTACCTGAGCGTCTGGTCCTCGGCGGGCCTGAGCCTCGGGAACTTTCTCACGGCGTTCGGGCGGCCGATCTACCGCGGCCCGATCGTGAATTCCTTCGTCTACGCCGGGTCCGTCGGCGCGCTGAGCGTGCTCATCGGCGCGCCGATGGCCTGGCTCGTGGCGCGCACCGACCTTCCGGGCAAGGGCCTGATCCGGACCCTCACCGTGGCGGCCTTCGTCACCCCGTCCTTCCTCGGCGCGACGGCGTGGGTGATCCTTGCCGGTCCGAACGCGGGGCTGATCAACACGATCTACCGGTGGCTCACCGGCGCCGAGGCGCCGCTCGTGAACATCTTCTCGATGCCCGGGCTCGTCTTCGTGACGAGCCTCTACACGTTCCCGATCGTGTTCATCATGACGGCGGCGGCGCTGACCGCCACGCCGCCGGACCTCGAGGAGGCGGCTCGCATCGCCGGCGCGGGCCGCTGGGCTGTCATGCGCGACGTCACGCTGCCGCTCGCCGTGCCGGCGATCCTCGGCGGGCTCATCCTGGCCGTGCTCGAGACGATCGTGCTGTTCGGCGCTCCGGCCATGCTGGCCATGCCCGGGCGCTTCCACGTCATGACGACCCAGATCTGGGCCTTCTTCCACTACCCGCCGAAGGTCGAGGTCGCGGCGGCGTACGCGATGCCGCTCCTCGTCCTGGCGGCGGGGCTGCTCTGGGTTCAGCGCCGGCTGATCGGGCGGCGGACCTTTACGACCGTCAGCGGCCGGGGGGCGGCGCCGCGACCGGTGGCGCTCGGGGTCTGGCGGTGGCTCGCCTTTGCCGGGTGCGCCCTCGTGCTCGGCTGCGCCATCGCGCTCCCGTACCTCGCGCTCCTGCGCGCGGCGCTGGCCAAGGCCTGGGGGCTCGGCTGGACGTGGGAGAACCTCACGCTCCGGAACTTCCGCTTCGTCATGTTCGAGTACGACCCGACCCGGTCGGCCATCGTGAACACGATGGTCCTCGGCGTGGTGACGGCGACCCTCGCGGCACTCCTCATGGCGGGCATCGCCTACGTCGCTCACCGGCGGCTCCTCAGGGGGGCGCGCCTGCTCGCGTTCCTCGCCACGGCGCCGCTGGCCGTGCCGGGCATCGTGCTCTCGATCGGGCTCTTTCACGCCTACTCGCGACCGCCGCTGCTCCTCTACGGCACGATCTGGATCATCTTCGTCGCCTACCTCACGAAGTACCTGCCGGTCGCGTACACGGCCTGTCACGCGGCGATGGCGACCGTCCACCCGGACCTCGAGGATGCGGCGCGGATCCTCGGAGCGAACCGGCTCGTGGCCGTCAAGGACGTGACCGTGCCGCTCCTCGGCGCGGGACTCGTGTCGGCGTGGCTTCTGGTCTTCCTCCCGAGCCTGCGCGAACTCTCGTCCTCGATCCTCCTCTTCACATCGCGCTCGCGCGTGGTCTCGGTCGTCATCTACACGCTCTACGAGGAGGGGCTCTGGGAGGCGGTCTCGAGCCTCGGCATCCTGCTCCTCGGGATCACGCTCGTGATCGTGGCGGTGGCCCAGCGGTTCCTTGGGCGCCGCTTCCTCCAGGTGTGACGCCGTGCCGATAACCGTCGCATCTCGGCGTCCTCCAGCTCGCCGGGACGCGCTCGGCCTGCGGCCTTGCGGGCGTCCCGCCCGTCCGGTGGGGTCGTCGTCGGGCCTCAACGTATGCGGCATACGCCTCGGCCCGCCTCCTCCCTGCGTCCTTGATCTCGCCGGGACGCGCTCGGCCTGCGGCCTTGCGGGCGTCCCGTCCCTCCGGTCGGATCTGCTCGGTTCTCGGTCCGGCGTGGAGCGACTGTGGCGGCGGTCGTCCTGAAGGGCCTGACCAAGCGCTTCGGCCCGGATGTCGCGGCCGTCCGTGACCTCGAGCTCGAGGTGCGCCACGGCGAGGTCGTCTCCCTCCTCGGCCCGTCGGGGTGCGGAAAGACCACGACGCTCCGCCTCGTGGCCGGGTTCCTCGAGCCCGACGCCGGGGAGATCTGGATCGGCGACCGGCGACTCTCGGCGCCCGGCGCGGTCGTCCCCCCCGAGCGACGGGGGATGAGCATGATCTTCCAGTCGTACGCCGTGTGGCCGCACCGGACGGTGGCCGAGAACGTCGCCTACGGGCTGAAGTTCCGCGACCTGCCCCGGGTGGAGGCGGCGCGGCGGGTGGGCGAGGTGCTCGCGCTGGTCCGCCTCGAGGGCCTCGCGGAGCGCTACCCGGGCGAGCTCTCGGGCGGCCAGCAGCAGCGGGTCGCCCTCGCCCGGGCGCTCGTGGTCCGACCCGAGATCCTGCTCCTCGACGAGCCCCTGTCGAACCTGGACGCGAACCTGCGCGAGGAGATGCGGTTCGAGATCCGGCGCCTCCACGAGGCGCTCCAGCTCACGACCCTCTACGTCACCCACGACCAGGCCGAGGCCATGGTGACCTCCGATCGGATCGCGGTGATGCGCGAGGGGGGGATCGACCAGGTCGGCACGGCCCGCGAGATCTACGACCACCCGGCGACCGCGTTCGTCGCCGGCTTCGTCGGCCGGACGAACCTCCTCCGCGGCGTGCTCGACGCCGGGCAGACGCTCAAGCTCGGCGACGGCCTGGCGATCCGCGTGGGGGACACTCGGGGCCTCGCCAAGGGGGAGCAGGCGGCGGTCTCGATCCGCCCCCACCGGATCGTCGTCGTGCAGGACCCCGCGGCCGCCCGCGCGTGCCGGGAGCGCGGGTGGAACGTCCTGGAGGGGACGGTGGCGCGCGCCGTGTACTTCGGCGATGCCCTCGACGTCCAGGTGGCCCTGCCGAACGGCGGGCCGGTGCTCCGGCTCGCGGCGCCGCCCGAGGCCGACCTCGCGGTCGGGCGGCGGGTCACGCTGGTGATCGATCCGGAGGCCTGCGTGGTGCTTCCGTCCGCGTGATGCGGGAGGTACGCTAGGGCCGTCCGATCCGGCCGCCGCGAGGGAGAGCGATGCCGACGATCACGCTGCCCTACGACACGCACCACCCGCTGTCCGTGCGCGTCCCCGACCGGAACTTCCTCGGCCTCGCGGAGCAGCCCGTCCTGCCCGCGGTCGCGGACCCGCCGGGGGAAATCCGCCGGGCGCTCGCCGAGCCGGTCGGGAGCCCGCCGCTCCGCGAGCTGGCGCGGGGGCGGCGCGCGGTCACGATCGCCGTGACGGACATCACCCGCTTCTGCCCGGACGACCTCGTGCTGCCGCCCGTGCTCGACGAGCTCGCTCTGGCCGGCGTCCCGGAGTCGGCGGTGACCGTCGTCCTCGGTCTGGGCTCCCACCGCGCGATGACGCCGGCCGAGATCGCGAAGAAGCTCGGCCCGCGCGTCGCGGAGCGCCTGCGGGTCGTCAACCACGACTGGAAGCACGACCCGAGCCTCGCCGCGGCCGGGGAGATCGACGGCTTCCCTGTCGAGGTGAACCACCTGGTCCCCGACGCGGCGCTCCGGATCACGACCGGCATCATCGAGCCGCATCTCTTCGCCGGTTACTCGGGCGGCGCGAAGACCATGGTCATCGGCGCCGGCGGCCACCGGACGATCGGCGCGACGCACGGCTACGAGGTCCTCGCGCATCCCTCCTCCCGCCTCGGCCAGCCGGAGTCGATCTTCCGGCGCTTCATCAACGCCGCGGGGGAGCGGCTCGGGGTCGAGTTCGTCGTCAACCTCGTGATCGACCCGGACAAGCGCCTGCTCCGCGCGTTCGCCGGCCACCCCGTACGGGTCTTCGAGGCCGGCGTCGCGTTCGCCCGGCGGGCCTACGAGGCGCCGATCCCGGGGGAGGCGGACATCGTCATCACGGTCCCCGGCGCCCCGAAGAACGTGAACCTCTACCAGGCGACGCGCGCCGTCAACTCCGCGATCATGGGGCCGCAGCCGATCTTGAAGAAGGGCGGAATCGTCATCGTGCCGGCGCCGTGCCCCGACGGCCTCGGCAGCGAGGTCTACCGCGCGTGGCTCCGGGACGTTCACGACGGCCCCAGCATCGTTGAGAAGGCGCGGACCCAGGGCATCCCCGAGGACGGCCACAAGGGCTACCAGTTCGGCCGGTACCTCTGCTACGCCTCGGAGGTCATCGTCACCGACTGCCTGATCTCGCCGGAGACGATCCGCGAGGTGCGGCTCACCCCGATGGGGAGCGCGCAGGAGGCGCTGGACCACGCCCTCGCGCGCCTCGGGCCGGATGCCTCGGTGCTGGTGATCCCCCACGGCGTCGTCACGTTGCCCGTGCTCCCGCCCTAGGGAAGGTCCGCCATGTGGGTGCAGACGAACTTCCGCGTTGCGCTCCCAGCCCGGCTCGGTGCCGGCGGGAGAGAGCTGGTCTCGGAATTCCTGTCGTATTGGCGGCACGTTCGGTCCGACTCGGACGTGGATTGACCATGGTCGGTGACCATGGTAAATTCCCTGAAGGTCCTCGGAGGAGGAGATGCCGATGGAAACCGTGCCGGTCTCAAAGTTCAAGGCCACATGCTTAGCGCTGCTTGAGAAGGTCAAGCGCACGGGGCAGCCCATCCTGGTCACACGCCGCGGGGAGGCGCTCGCCGAGGTCGTGCCACCCAGGGCGCGGCCGGCGGCGGGAGCCTGGTTAGGGTCCTTCGCATCCACGGTGAAGTTCGTCGGCGACATCGTGTCCCCCGCCTCCGACGAAGACGAGTGGGAAGTGTTCCGCTCGGAACCGTGAGGCTCCTCCTCGATACGCACATCTGGCTGTGGAGCCTGGGCGACCCGGCCCGTCTCAGCGCCCGGGTGGCGTCCGCTCTCCAGGACCAAGCCAACGAGTTGTGGCTGTCCCCGATCAGCACGTGGGAGCTGCTCGTCCTCGTGGAGCGAGGCCGCGTGGTCCTGAGCGTCGAGCCCGCGGTGTGGATCCGGAGGGTCTTCGAGGCGATTCCCTTTCGGCAAGCCCCGCTGACCCACGAGGTGGTCCTGGAGAGTCGGCTCATCGACCTGCCCCATCGGGATCCGGCCGACAGGTTTCTCGCCGCGACAGCGTGCGTCTACGAGCTGACGCTGGTCACGGCCGACGATCGCCTGCTGCGCTCCACGCGATACGCGGTGCTCGCGAACACATAGCCCAAGGCCCCGGTCGGCGCCCGATTGCCTGCGCCCACACGCTGGTCTATAGTGAGCATCCGACCGAGTGGAGGGAACTCATGGAGCTGGGCCAGACGCCGAAGGAGATCCGTCAGGCGATCCGTCAGGGCCGGTACGCGGGGGGCACGGCCGGGCTCGCGCCGGGCTATGTCCAGGCGAACCTGGTCATCCTCCCGCAGGCGCAGGCGTACGACTTCCTGGTCTTCTGCCAGCGGAACCCGCGCCCCTGCCCGCTGATCGAGGTGACGGATCCGGGCAACCCCGAGCCCGCCGGCGTCGCCCCCGACGCGGACCTCCGGACCGACGTGCCGCGCTACCGCATCTACCGGGACGGCCGCCTCGAGGGCGAGGTCACCGACATCGCGAAGGAGTGGCGCGAGGACTTCGTCGCCTTCCTCCTCGGCTGCTCCTACACGTTCGAGAACGCCCTCCTCCAGGCCGGAGTCCCGCTCCGGCACATCGAGGAGCGGAAGATCGTGCCGATGTGGCGGACGAACCTGGCCTGCCGCCCGGCCGGCGGCTTCCGCGGGCCCATGGTCGTCTCGATGCGCCCGATCCCCGCGCCGCTCATCCCGCGCGCGGTCACCGTCACGGCACGTTACCCGATGGCCCACGGCGCCCCGGTCCACGTGGGGAACCCGGCGCGGATCGGGATCGCCGACGTCCACACGCCCGACTGGGGGGAGCCGGCGACGATCCTCCCCGGCGAAGAACCGGTGTTCTGGGCGTGCGGCGTGACGCCCCAGGCCGTCGCCCTCGAGGCGCGATCGCCGCTCGTGATCACCCACGCGCCCGGGCACATGTTCATCACGGATCTCCCCGATCACGCCCTCGCCGTCCTCTGACGGCGGCGCGTCAGTCGCCCCCGGGCCGATGGCCCTGTACGCGGAGCCGCGCTTCCTTCCTGCGGGCGACCTCGCGGTGTCGGTCGAGCTGGCCGACGAGATCTCCCGCGAGGCGAACGCCCGGGTCCTCACCCTCGAGCGCCTGCTGACGGATCTCCGCCTCACGGGGCTCGTCGAGGCGCTCCCGACGTTCCGCTCGCTCCTCGTCAGCTACGACCCGCTGGTGCTGCCGTGCGAAGAGCTGGAGGCCCGGATCCGGGCGCTGCTCCCGCGCCTCGAGGCGGCGGCGCCGCCACCCGGGCGCTTCGTCGAGCTGCCGTGCGCCTACGGGGGCGAGCTCGGCCCCGATCTCGAGGAGGTGGCGCGCCGCCTCGACCTCACCCCCGACGAGGTCGTGCGGCTCCACTCGGGCGCCGAGTACCACGTCTACTTCATCGGCTTCACGCCCGGCCTCCCGTACATGGCCGGGATGCCTGAGCGGCTCACGATACCGCGGCTCGACCAGCCGCGAACCAAGACGCCGCCGGGGAGCGTGGGCATCGGCGGGACGCAGTGCTCGATCTATCCGGTCGAGAGCCCGGGCGGCTTCTGGCTCCTCGGCCGGACGCCGCTCGCCCTCTACGATCCGGCCTCGGCCGACCCGATCCTCCTCCGCCCCGGGGACCGCGTCCGCTTCCGGGCGATCAGCGGCCACGAGTACGCCTCGATCGCCGCCGCCCTCGCGGCGGAGACCTACCGCCCGCGGATCGAGGCGGATCCGGAGGGCTCGTGAGCGATCTCGTCGTCGTCGAGCCGGGGCCGCTGACGACCGTCCAGGACCTCGGACGCCCAGGCTACCAGCGGGTCGGGATCCCCCCGTCCGGGCCGCTCGACCGGACGGCGTTCATTGTTGCGAACCGCCTGCTCGGCAACGCGGACAGCGCGGCGGGGCTTGAGCTCACGTTCAAGGGCCCGCGGCTCGAGGTGCGCCGCGAGTGCCTCGTGGCCGTGACCGGGGCCGAGATGAGCTTCGCGGTGAACGGCCGGGAGGCGCCGGCCTGGACGGTGCTCCGTGTGCGCCCCGGAGATCTCCTGGGCTTCGGCGTGGCCCGGGCCGGCTGTCTCGCGTATCTCGCGGTGGCGGGCGGGATCGAGGTGCCTCCGGCGCTCGGCTCCCGCGCGACCTACCTCCGCGGCCGGCTCGGAGGGCTCGAGGGGCGTGCGCTCCAGAAGGGCGACGCGCTCCCGATCGGAGCGTCACGCCTCGCCCCGGGCCGCGTCGAGGGGCGCACCGTGGCGCCGTCGCGCCGGCCCGCGTATCCGCCCGAGATCGAGTGTCGCGTGATCCTCGGTCCCCAGGACGACCGCTTCACCCCGCAGGGGGTCCAGGCCTTCCTCGAGGGCCCGTACGAGGTCACCCTGCAGGTCGACCGGATGGGGTATCGTTTGAAGGGTCCGGCCATCCAGCACGCCCGGGGGCACGACATCATCTCGGATGGGATCCCGCTCGGGGGGATCCAGGTGCCGGGCGAGGGCCAGCCGATCGTCCTCCTGGTGGACCGGCAGACGACGGGCGGTTACACGAAGATCGCCACCGTGATCAGCACGGACATCGGGCGAATCAGCCAGGCGAGGCCCGGCCGCCGCGTGCACTTCCGCCGCGTGACGCTCCCCGAGGCGCACGCGGCGCTCTGCGAGGCCGCCCGGTGGTTCGACGACGCGGTGTCGGCGTGAGCCAACCGGTCCTGGTGGTCCTCGTGGCGGTGTGGCTCGCCCTCGGCGGCTGCCAGACCACCCAGCCGCCGCCGCAGCCGGACACCCAGAAGCAGGCCCCGAAGGAGCCGCCGGGCATGCCGAAGCTCGAGCGGTACTGAGCCGCCGACCGAAGCAGGCCACGCGGGAGGAACAGGTCCGAGAAGGGAGCGGCGTCCCGCAGGCCGGAGCCGCCGCGACCCGATGGGAGGATTGCCAGACATGAGCCTCGAGACCCTGATCGCCGACTACCAGGCCAAGACGCCGCGCTCCCGCGCGCTCTTCGAGGAGGCGCAGCGCGTCCTCCCGGGCGGCAACACGCGGACGACGATCTTCATCGACCCCTACCCGTTCTACGCGGTGCGGGGCGCGGGGGCGTGGATCTGGGACGCGGACGGCCACGAGCGGCTCGACTTCAACGGCAACTACACCTCGCTGATCCTGGGCCACGCACCGCCCGCCGTCGTGGCGGCGGTCCGGGAGCTGGCCGACCGCGGACTGTCGTTCCCGGGACCGTCGGAGCACGAGCTGCGCCTGGCGCAGGAGCTCACGCGCCGCGTCCCGTCGTGCGAGCAGGTGCGCTTCGCGAACTCGGGGACCGAGGCGACGATGCTGGCGATCCGTGGCGCCCGCGCCTTCACCGGCCGGCCGAAGATCGCCAAGTTCGAGGGCTCCTACCATGGCACCCACGACTGGGTCCAGGTCTCGATCGCGCCGCCTGCCGAGGGCGCCGGGAGCCGCAAGCGCCCGAAGCCCGTCGCGGCGGGCGCGGGCATCCCGCCGGCCGTGCTGAAGCACGTGGTCGTCCTGCCCTGGAACGAGCCCGGGGCGGCGGTGCAGGCCATCGAGAAGAACGCCCGCGACCTCGCCTGCGTCATCCTCGAGCCCGTCCAGGGCGCAGCCGGCGTCATCCCGCCGGTCGAGGGGCTCCTCCAGGCGATCCGCGAGGTCACGGCGAAGCACGGGATCGTGCTCATCTTCGACGAAGTCATCACGTTCCGGCTGGGGCCCGGCGGGGCGCAGGCGCTGATGGGCGTCACGCCCGACATGACGACCTTCGGGAAGATCATCGGCGGCGGACTCGCGGTGGGGGCGTTCGGCGGCCGGGCCGACGTCATGGCGGTCTTCGACCCGCGCGGCGGGAAGCCGCGGGTCGCGCAGGGCGGGACGTTCAACGCGAACCCGCTCACGATGGCCGCGGGGCTCGCGACGCTCACGGCCCTCACCCCGGAGGTCTACGCGCAGCTCGACCGTCTGGGCGAGAGCCTCCGGGAGAAGCTCCGGGCGCTGTTCCGGACGCGGAAGGTCAGGGCGCAGGTGACCGGTGTGGGCTCGCTCTTCTGCCTCCACTGGACCCCGAAGCGCGTCGTGGACTACCGCTCGAGCCGGCCCACCGACGCCGACCGGCCGCTGCGCGCGTACGTCGGCCTCCTGAACGAGGGGATCCTGCTCTCGCAGCGGGGGATGGGGTGCGTGTCCGCGTCCATGGCGGAGGCCGAGGTGGACCGCTTCGTGGACGCGCTCGGGAAGGTGCTGGACGCCGAGGAGCGGCGCTAG
>CAYQDR010000033.1:0-39835 GCA_964416315.1 uncultured bacterium | reverse complement strand
GGGCCACCCGCGCCCGGCCCGCCCGCGCCGGGCACGATCGGCACGGGGGCCGGCGCGGGCGGGCCGGGCGCGGGTGGCCCCGGTGCCGCGGGGGGACCCGGGGCGGCCGGGCCCGGCGTGGCCGGCGCGACGGGCACGACCATTCCCTCGCTCCCCTCGCCGAAGGAGTTCGTCGAGACCTCGGCGCTGCGCGACGTCCACTTCGACTTCGACCGGTACGAGGTCCGCTCCCAGGACAAGCCGGTCCTCGACGAGAACGCGACGTGGCTCAGGACCAATTCCAACGCCCAGCTCCTCATCGAGGGCCACGCCGACGAGCGCGGGACCAACGAGTACAACCTGGCGCTCGGCGAGCGGCGCGCGAAAGCGACGCGGGACTACCTCGTCTCGGCTGGGATCCAGGGCTCGCGCATCACCGTGATCAGCTACGGTGAGGAGCGGCCGCTCTGCATCGAGCGCACGGAAGCCTGCTGGGCGCAGAACCGGCGCGCGCACTTCCTCGTCAAGCAGTAGCACGCGTGAGGTGGAAGACGGGGTGGGGCCGGGCCCTCGCCGCGGCCGGGCTCGTCCTGGCCGGGTGCGCGTCGGACCCCACCCCACTGCTGAGGGAGGACCTCGCCCGCCTCCGGGGCGATCTCGCGCGGATCGAGCAGTCGCTCCAGCGGTCGCAGGCCGAAATCAAGGTCGACCTGCAGCAGGCTGATCGCCGGTCGGCCCAGACCCTCACCGAGCTCCAGCGGAGCGTCGCCCAGCTCGGGAGCCGTCTGGACGAGCTCGGTCGGGACACCGGGCGGATCCAGGGCCGGCTCGACGAGCTCCGGATGCGGGTGGACGCCCTCGCCCTCCAGTTCGACGCCGCCGGTCCACCCCCCGCCGGGCGCGGGGCCCCAGGCCGCGGCGGGGACCTGGGCCGCACGGGGGGCGCCCCCGCGGAGTCGGCGCCGGCCACGGGCCCGAGCCCAGCCCTCGCGCGCCAGGCGACGGACCTCTACCAGATGGCGTACATCGACTACACGCGCGGCAACTACAACCTCGCGATCGCCGCGTTCCGGGAGTTCATCCGGCTCTACCCCAGCACGGACGTCACCGAGAAGGCCCAGTACTGGATCGGCGAGTCGCACTACAGCCTGGCCCGCGAGGCCCAGGCGCGGGGCGACCGGGAGCGCGCCACGCGGGAGTTCGAGCGCGCGGTCCAGGAGTTCCGGAAGGTGCTGATCAACTACCCGCGGGGTGACCGCGTGCCGACGGCCCTGTTCAAGGAGGCCCTCACCCTGCTCGAGCTCAGGCAGCCCGAGCTCGCCGCGGCGCGCCTCCAGTACCTCATGGACCAGTTCCCCTCGACCGAGGAGGCCGCGAAGGCCAAGGAAGAGCTCGCCCGGCTGCGCCCCCGCTGACGGGGGCGAGGGTCGCTCCCGTGGGAGGGAGGGCGGGGTGAGGGTGGGTCGCCCTAGCTCTCGGTCCGCTGGAGCCCGAAGACCCAGACGACGTCGGCCTCCGCGCTCGTGAAGACCATGACGGAGGAGTCCGGGTCGGCCGTCTCGACCGACTGGACGACCACCTGCTGGGGAGCGGGGCCCCACGCGATCGTCGGGACGGCGGGCGTCTTCGGCCCCTCCTGCCCGGGCCCCGTGAGGACGAGCGCCGCCACGGCGAGCGCCGCCGCGAGACCCGAGGCGAAGGCGAACCGAGGCCAGCCGACCGGCCCCGAGAGCCAGTCCCAGGACCAGCCCCTGCGGCGCCCCGGCTCCGCAGCGAGCCGCGCGCGGACCTGCGGCCAGAACGCATCCCAGGTCTCGGCCGGCAGCTCCGGCACGTCCGCCGCCAGCGCCACCCGGAGCCGTCCTAGCGCCGCGAGCTCGGCCGCGCATGCCGGGCAGCCCTCCAGGTGGAGGGCAATCCGCGCGCGGGCGGCCGGGCCCAGCTCGCCGTCCCGATAGGCGCCGAGGCGCCGTCGCATGAGCCAGCAGGTGAGTCGCATGATCGTCCGTCCGATCCCTTAGACCCGGGAGTGGGGGGCGGCTATTCAATACGCGTGCCGGGCCGACCCCCGCCTTCCCGGTTCGGAATCATAGACACCCGGCCTCGCGGTGTCAACGTCCGGACACCGCGAGGCCCCGCGGTTTGACCGCCCAGATCGCGTGTGGTAGGGTGCGCCCGCGGGGCCGGCGTAGCTCAGTTGGCGGAGCAGTCGATTCGTAATCGACAGGTCGTCGGTTCAAGTCCGACCGCCGGCTCCAGCTCCCTTCCTCCTCACGCGGCCGGACGGGACTCCGAGGGTGGTTGCGAGGGCGGCCTGGGCAGCAGGAAGGCGACGAGGCGGTCGAGGAGACCCGCGCGCCGCCGGTCGCCGCCCCGTCGATCCGTGGAATCGGGACGCGAGCCGGCCCGGCGCTCTCCGAGGCGACGCTCACCGGCGCGACGGTCCCACGTGACCTGCACCTGGCCGGGGTCCGCGAACCCGTCCTGCAGGGCGAGGTACAGATCGGAGTGACCCTGCTTGACGACGATCACGTAACGCGCGCCTTCAGAGACCGGCTCGGCCATGCGCTGCACGCTACGCGCGGCGGTCGCGGCCGTCAAGGGCCGCCCCGGAGGTCGTAGCGGCCGCGCCAGGCGTTGAGCCGGAACCGGACGAGCTCCCCGAGCATACGGGCCGCGTCGCGGAAGGGCCGGATGTGGCTCTCCGGGTCGTCGCGCCACACGATCGGGACCTCCGCCACCTGGTAGCCGAGCCGCCGGGCGAGCCAGAGCACCTCCACGTCGAACCCGAACCCGTCGAGCTGCTGGCGCTTGAAGATTGCCTCCGCGGCGCCGCGCTCGAAGGCCTTGAAGCCGCACTGGCTGTCGGTGATCCCCCGCAGGAACAGGAGCCGGACCAGCGTGCTGAGTACGCGCCCGGCGAGCCGCTGGAACCAGGACTGCCGGACCTGGACGTCGGATCCGGGCAGGCGCCGGGAGCCGATCGCGACCTGACATCCCTCGGCGAGCTTCGCGCGCAGCTTCGCCGCCTCCTCGATGGGCGCCGAGAGGCCGGCGTCGGTGAAGAGGACGTGCGCCTCGCGGGCGGCGAGGACACCGCGGCGCACGCTCGCGCCCTTGCCGCGGTTCCGGTCGCGGTGGATGAGCCGCAGCTCCTTGTAGCTCCGGGCGAGGTCCATGACGACCTGGGCCGTGTCGTCCGTGCTCCCGTCGTTCACGACGATGATCTCGCCGGGCTCGCCGAGCCCGGCCACGTACTCGTGGAGCCGCGGCAGGGTGTCCCGGAGCCGCCGGGCCTCGTTGTACACCGGGACGATTACCGAGAGGCCCACCGGTCGTCGCCTCGGTCGAGGCCCACGGGGGAAACGTCCGCGGCGGCCCGCAGCACGCGAGTGCCGACGAGGGAGGCGCGGAGCACGAGCGGCGCGCTACTGGCGGCGGGTCCAGCCGCGCCCGCGCATGCAGGCCAGGTACAGCTCCTGGTTCAGCGCGAGGCGACCCGCGCCGATCCCCACGGTGCCGCGCGTCTCCGTCTCGGTGGCCTCGCGGCGGCACCAGGAATCGTCCTGGCGGTAGTCGGCCTCGGTGGCGCCCCGCTTGACCCAGGTGGGCTCGGGCGAGGTCGCGCACCCTGCGAGCCCCAGCGCGGCGACGACGATGACGATCTCGAGTCGCATCCCGGCTACCCCCGCACGTCGATGATGATCTCGCGGTCGCGCGGGCCGTCGCACTCGACGAGCGCGATGCCCTGCCAGGTCCCGAGGAGGAGGCGCCCGTCCCGCACCGGGATGGACTCCGATGGGCCGAGGAACGCCGCCTTGAGGTGGGCCGCGCCGTTGTCGTCCACCCTGTCGTGCTCCCACACCCCATCGGGGTAGAGCTTCTCGAGCGCGGCGATGATGTCCGCGCGGACGCCCGGGTCCGCGTTCTCGTTGATGACGATCGCGGCCGTCGCGTGGCGGACGAAGACCGTGCAGAGCCCCTCCGCCAGCCCGGCGCGCGTCACGGCGTCCGCGACCTCGCGCGTGAGATCCACGACCTCGCGCTTCCGGCGGGTCTTGACGCGGATGGACGCCTGCACGGCGCGGGCTATCCCCAGAGGGGCCGGAGGCGCGCGCGCCGCTGGTCCAGGCGCCAGAGCCCGGCTTCGCGGGCGACTCGCACCGCCGCGGCGTGCTCCTCCCGGCAGAGCTTCCGGTTGATCTCGGGGTACTTCTCCGCCGACACCGCCCCGGCGGGGTAGTACTGGGCCATCACGTTGACGTACGTGTCCGGGGAGAGCTCCCGGGCGAGCCAGCCCATGATCTGCCGCGTCTCCTCGAGCAGGCCCGGCATCACGAGGTGCCGGACCAGGACGCCGCGCCTGGCCAGCCCGTGCTCGTCCATCACGAGCGGTCCGACTTGCCGGTGCATCTCGCGGATCGCGGCCCGCGCGGCCTCGGGGTAGTCGGGCGCCTTGAGGTAGCGCTTCGCGACGGCGCCGTCCCAGACCTTGAAGTCCGGCATGTAGACGTCCACGATGCCGTCCATCCAGCGGAGGCTCTCGAGGCTGTCGTAGGCGCTCGTGTTGTACACGATCGGGAGCCGCAGGCCCCCCCGGATCGCGAGCGGCAGCGCCTCGAGGATCTGCGGCACGACGTGCTCGGGGGTGACGAAATTGATGTTGTGGCAGCCGCGGGCCTGGAGCTCCAGCATCATCGCGGCCAGGCGCTCCGGGGAGACGACGGCGCCCTCGCCCTTCTGGCTGACGTCAAAGTTCTGGCAGTTCCCGACCGCCACAAACGGAGCCAGGTAGGAATGGTCCAGATCGTCCACTTCCAGGTTGTAGACCGGCCCAGCATAAGGTACGCGTTCGATCTTCCGCACTGGCACCAGAAAGGGGCCATTCACGTTTCCCCATCTCGAGTGCCGTCTCCCGGTCAGGCGATCCACCTTCGGGAACTTGACGTAATAGAGCGGCGCCTGGTTGACCGTTCTCCCTTCGATGACCCGCGTGGGTGAAGGGTGCCATCGATGGAAGCTGGGCAGCATCCCCAGCAAGAGACCTACCTCGAAGAGTCCGAACGCAAACTCCTCCGATACGGTATCCACCACGGCATGCGTCCCACGATCGCACCCGTCCCCGTCCAGGACACCCTGCAGGAATGCGCCCAGGACCTCCCCCGTGGCCTGGGCGAGCACGGGCGGTACCCGTTTGCCCCGGGCAGCCTTCCCGCACAGCTCGACAAATATCACCGCCAGCGAGGCCTTCCCGACTTCCACGGTGACCGTCGTCCGGCGCTGAAGCACAGTAGGCTCGACCCCAAACAGGTCGCCCAGTTCCCGCCTCGTGCGATCGATAAGGTGTGATTCATGTCGGCCAAAGGAAAAGATCAGCCGGTGGGAGTTCGGGCGCCCCTTCTGCGAAGTCACGTGCCCTTCGGCGCAGAACACGCCGAGCAACCAGGCCAGCCGTTCATCCAGTAAGACCTTGGCAGGGATGCCGGGACGCTTTTCCGTCTGGAAGCGAACCCGATCTGCCTCTCGGATCACTTCATTCTCGATCCAGGTCCTACCATCAAGACCGGGGAGCATCCCCCGCCGCCACAGCCCGCGGAGCTTGCGCACGTAAGCAGGATGGTAACCGGTTATCGCTCCCAACTCCTGGGAAGTGCGGCGAGTCGAAAACAGGGCCCCGAGCCGCGCCGGTGAAAGACGGACTTCCGGAGACCTGCGATAGCGGCGAGGACTCGACGAGAGCAGCGCCGCTACGTCCAGCTCGACCTTCATCCCTCCAGGGGCGCGCCGCGGAACAAGGAGATAGTGGTCCTTGGTCAGATCGTCTGCGCGCACCTTTACGGCGCCGTCAGGGGCCTTCCTGAGAGCCGCGAAAACCTCGTGGTTCGGCGTCAGGACGACGGGTGGGCAGTTGTAGGGTTTGATCCGGATCAGGTCGCCCGCAAAGTGATGCCGAAAGACTTTGGCCACCGGAGCCCGCGTTCCCGTTCGAGTGACCGCCCCTACCTTCCCGTGGAGCAGCCGTACCTGTCCTCCTTGCCACTCGACCTCGTCCTGTCCCTGCTCGAACAGGTGAGCGATGCGGACCAGGCCTTGGTCGGTCGCGACAAGGGTCTCGGGAAGCAAGCAGAACACGCATCGGAGGTTGCACCACGAGAAGAAGATCGTCCCCGAGCCGTTCCAGCCGCGGAGGCAGTCCTCCTCGCCGAAGTGGGGGAAGTGCGAGCTCACGAGCGCATACCGGCCCGACCGGCACACCGCGGTCTTGTCGTGGAGGCGGTCCACGCGGCAGTTCCGCGGACAGACCTGGCAGGACGCCAGCGCGGTCAGGGCCTCGCCGGCGCGCCGCTCGATCTCCTCGACTTCGAGCCGGAGGTATGCGGGCTCGAACTCCGGCGCCCGGACTCTGAAGGCCGTCTCGGTGAGCATCCTGACCACCCCCGGTCATGATCGCCTCACCGGACGGCGCCGTCAACGTGGCTGGCCGCCCCTCCCCGCGACGGGGGAGAGGGGGGAGAGGGGATCAGAACCGCAGCCGGACGCGGTAGACCAGCTTCGCGGAGGCCTCCTTCGGGACCGGGATCCGGTACCTCAGGGTGTGGGCCTCGATCTTCTCGTACGGGTGGGTCGAGTGGAGGACCTGCCAGTCGCCCGGCACCGGCTCGATCACCGTCACCGTCTGCTCCTCCTTCTTGTGGTTCCGGAGGGCGATCTCCCACTCGACCTCGTAGAGGTTCCGGCCGATCTGCCGCCAGTCCCGCTGGGTCCGCTCGCCGACCACGTCGAAGGCGTTCCCCATCTTGATCTTCACGCGCTCGTCCTTCGGGGTGTGGTCGATCCAGTCCTCGCCGATGAACTGCTGACTGCCCGACCGGTCGGCCTTGTAGACGCGGATCTTCCCCTTCGGGAGCGGGATGCCGAGGCGCTGCTCCCGGCTGTTCTTGACCTCCAGGAAGACGCCGACCTTCTGGTTGGAGATCGGCACGCCGTAGGAGGTCCGGTAGTAGTCCGCCGCGCCGTAGTAGATGAGATGCTTCTGGATCGGAACGTCGGCGGCGGTGAGGAGCGCGAGCTGCTTCGTCTGGTTGTCCTTGATCGTCGTGCGGCCGTCGAGGGTGTAGAGGTGGTACTCGAAGAACCCCTCGGCGGCGAACTCCCGGCTCGCCTCCGGTGCCGCCGCGGCCTTCGACGCGACCTCGAGCAGCCGCGCGTCCCGACGGCGGTCCTGGGCCCGGTGGACGTCGCCGGCGACGAGCTTCAGGGCAGCCTCGGCGTACGTGGCGCCGCTCTTGTTGTCGATGGTCACCCACCCGGTGAGGTCGGCCCGGTCGTCGGTGGCCCCGAGCACCATGACGTAGTCGGCCTTCCAGGTGATCCCGCCGGTGAGGTACGAGGCCTCGACGCGCTGGGGGCCCGCGGCCTGGTTGCGCAGGAGCCAGGCGAGCGTGGGCTTCGACACCAGGTTCTCGGGGAGCGATGGGAGGACGAGCCGGCCGTAGTGGCCGAGGTGGATCAGGCCGTTGATCTCGAAGACGGGCCCCTGCGTCGTGAGCAGCGTCGCCTCGTGGTAGGTCCCGTCCCCCGTGTACAGCCGGACCCGCTTGCCGACGTACTTTTCCATGAGCTTCTGGCTCGAGAGGAGGTCGTACTCGTAGTTCTGCTCGAGGATCCGGAGGCCCGCCGGGTCGGAGAGCGACCGGAGGTGCACGGTCGTCGGGTCGATCTGCGCGGCGACATCCATGAAGTGCACCTCTCTCGTGCCCACGGGCAGGCGCACCTCACGCACGTCCTTCACGAGCCCGAGGTTGCCGTTGTAGATCGTCACCTGGACGTCCCGTTGGACGTCGCGGGTGATGGGGAGCGGCGCCGCCGCGGCGGACGGCGCGGTCGCGAGCAGCGCGGACAGGGTGAGCGCGAGCAGCCGGATGGTCATCGAAGGCCCCTCCCTCGCTTGGGGGATGTCGTCCATCTGCCCGGGTTAGACCGGGCCGGGCCGGAGAAGTTCCCGGCGGGAGAGGGGTGGGGCGGCGGGGACTTCAGTCGGTCAGGCGGACGACGATCCGGACGTCCGTCGGGGACTCGAACACCTCCCGCTCCGGCGTCCACTGGCCGAGGCCGGCGAGCCCCGCCGTGAACTCGGCGTAGGCCGCGCGCGGGATCACGATCTCGACCAGCTCCGCGCCCGGCAGGGTCGGGTCCGGGCGCCGCGCGAGCTCCCGGCCCTCGAGCCGCGCGACGAGGTCGCTGAGCGCGCGCCGCGTGGCCTCCCGGTCCCGGGCCGCCAGGCGGCCGGCAACGTCCACGGTGACCAGCGCGCGCGCGGCGAAGCGGTGGACGCTCGGCACCGGCGGTGCGCCCCTGGCCTGTTCCTTCTCCTCGGGGGCGTCCGGCCGGGCCTCCTGGCGCGCGGCCAGGCCGGACGCGCGCCCCTCGGCAGGCGCGGCGGCGCCGGCGGGCGCCTTCGCCCCCGGGGCCTCGGCGGGCTTCGTCTCCGCCGAGCCCACGGCCGTCGTCGACTCGGCGACCCTCGCGTCCTTCGCCACCGGCCGGTCGGCTTCCCGCTTCGCCGTCGCCGCTTTCTTCCGCGGCGCGGGGGCCGGCGCGGGCACCGGCCCCGTCGTGACGGCCGGCGGGGCGCTCGGCTCGGGGCGCGGCGCGGCGCGGCCCCCCACGGGGTACGACGCCGTGGGGCTCGCCGCCTGCTGGAGGTCGGGTGTCCGCTCGACGAGGTAGACGGCCGCGACCGCCACCAGGAGGGCCGCGGCCGCCCCGACCGGGACCGGCATCGGGAGGGGCGCCAGCAGCCGGCCGAGGAGGCGCCGGCGCCAGGGCACGGGACGCGCCGCCTGCAGGACGCGATCGACGAATCCCGCCGGCGCGCGCGCCGGTTCGACCGCGTGGAGCAGGGCCACGGTCTGCTGGAAGCGCTCGAGCTCGCGCCGGCAGTCGGCGCAGCCGGCGAGGTGCGCCTCCAGGCCGGCGCGCGCCTCCACCCCGAGCGCCTTGTCCACCCAGGCCGAGAACTGCTCGCGGGCGTCGTGGCAGGTCATGGGAAGAACCGCTCCAGCTTCTCCTTCAGGTCCATCCGCGCCCGGTGCAGGCGCGAGCGCACCGTCCCCACCGGCACCTCCAGCGCCTCCGCGATCTCCTCGTAGGCGAGCCCCTCAAGGTCGCGGAGGACGACGACGATCCGGCGCTCCTCGGCGAGCTCCGCGATCGCCCGGTGGAGCGCGGCCTCGAGCTCGCCGCGCTCCGCCTCGGCCGCGGGGTTCGCGTGGCCGTTGGCCAGGCGCACCAGCGTCTCCTCCCCTTCCCGCCCGGCGCGCCGCTCACCGGCGCCGAGCCGGCTGAGACACACGCGCGAGGCGATCGCGTAGAGCCACGTCGAGAGCTTGGCCTCGCCCCGGAACTCGGCGATCGCCCGGTGGACGCGGAGGAACACCTCCTGTGCCACCTCCTCGGCCTCCGCCCGGTTGCCCAGCATCCGGAGCGCCACCCCGAAGACCCGGTGCTGGTACCCCCGCACCAGCTCCTCGAAGGCCCGCGCCTCGCCCGCCCGCAGCCGCTCGAGGAAGCCCGGCGGGTCCCCGGCGCCCTCGTCACGCACGGCGGCACCGGCACACGGCCTGAGCCTACCCCACGCGCAACCGAGCCGCCACCCGCTTAGAGCGCGCGGTCGGTCACCCGGTTCCCCGCGCCCGGAGCCACGGCGCATGACCAGATTCTTGCCACCACACCCTGTGGGAATTGGACCAGGAGCCAAATCTCGCTTGAGGTTAGAGATCGCAAACGGCCTTTGGTTGCAGTAGGTTCGAGTTCTCCCCGCCGGTTGGTACGCCAGTTGCGGAAGCTCACCGCGATGAGGCCTCGGCTGCGGTCCGGGAACCACGTGCGACGACCCGCCGCCTCGGGGGATCTGCTCCTCGCGAGCTCGGACCCCGCGCTGCGGCGCCGCCTCGCGACGCGCCTCCGGCACGCCCCCGGGATCGCGCGCGTCCACATCGCGCGCGACCGCGCCGGCGTGGAACGGGCGCTCGCGGAGCTCCATCCGCCGGTGCTCCTCCTGGATCTCTCGACGCGTGGATTCCGACGGCTGGAGACCGTCCGCGGCATCCGGGCCCTGAGCCCGACCACGGGGACGATCCTCCTCGCGGAGTCGCCCAGCGACGCCGCGGCGCTCCGGGCGGTGAAGGCCGGGGCGCGCGGATACTGCGCCCGCGCGGCCGAGCCGGGTCTCGTGGCCAGGGCGATCCAGCTCGTCCGCCAGGGCGAGATCTGGATCGGGCGAAAGGTCATGCTGCGGCTCATCGAGGAGCTCTCGGCGCTCCACGCCCGGCGGGCGGAAGAGGCGGAGGACCGGCTCGCGCTCCTGACCCGGCGCGAACGACAGGTCAGCCATCTCGTCGCCAGCGGAGCCAGCAACAAGGAGATCGCCGACCGGCTCGCCATCACCGAGAAGACCGTCAAGGCACACCTGACCCACATCTTCCAGAAGCTCGGCTTCCAGAGCCGGCTCCACCTCGCGATCTTCACCCTCCAGGTGGCCTCCGGGGCTACGACCAAAGTCCAATAGACACGGCCCCCCGCGCGGGTGCAAGAGAGGCTACGCACGGCATGTGAGGGGTTCGATGGCTTTCATCACCGTCGTGGTCGCCGCGGAGCCGCGGCACCAGGCCCTGTGCCGGCGCTCCCTCGAGCGCGAGAGCGGGATCGCGGTCGCCGCCGAGGCGCCGCCCGGGGCTGGGGCGCTGGCCCTGGCCGCTCGACTGCGCCCTGACGTCCTGCTCCTCGACTTCACCCGGGCCAGGCTCGACGTCCTGGCGCGCCTGCCGGGCATCCGGCATCGGGCCGCCGGGACGCGGGTACTCCTCCTCACCGCCCCGCGCACCGCGGAGACGCTGATCCTCGAGGCCCTGAACCGGGGCGCCCGCGGCTACCTCGACGACGCGGCCATCCCCGCCCTACTGGGCAGAGCCGTCCGGGCCCTCCATGCGGGGGAGGCGTGGGTGCCGCGGCGGATGGTCTCGAAGCTCCTGGACCGGCTGCTGCGCCTCGCCGAGGCGGAGCGGAAGGCCCGCCGTGCCGCCGCTCCGGGAGCCCGCCGGCGCTCCTCGGCCCACGCCCCGCTGCGCCGCGAGGTCGCGCCGTGACGCCGAGCCAGCCTGTTCGACCGCTGCGCGCGCCGGGGGCGCAGCCCGCCGCTCACGCGGGGGCCTCGACCCCGGTAGGCGGCGACGCACCGGCAACACCCCGCGTGCTCTCGAGCCTGAGCGCGGAGGGGAGCGCCGGCACCGTCGAGGTGCGCGTCCGCGACGCACTGACGGCCCGCACCGCGTTCGCCTTGACGCGCGCCGTCCGCGACCACCTGACCGCCGGCGCCCGCGCGCTCCTCCTCAACCTGGAGGCGGTCAAGGCGACCGACGCGGTCGGGTTGAGCGCCCTCCTCCAGAGTACCCAGCTGGCCGCGCTGCTGGGCGTTCCCGCCTCGATCGCGGCGAGCGCGGTGCTGCACCGCGCGCTTCTCGACGCTGGCCTCTTGGACGAGCTACCGCTCCGCTCCGAGGCGGGCCCGGAGGGGCCGGTTCCCCTGCCCGAAACCGACTGGTTGGCAGCGGCGATGCCCTTTCTGGCGAGTACGGGGCGGCTCCTGCTCCGGCAGCCGACGTGGGACGAGCTCCCGCACTTCGCGCGGTGGGCGAACGAGCCGCTCCTCGACCAGATGGTGGGGAGCGAGTTCCTCTACCGCTGCCGACACCTCGGCCCGTATCACCCGGAGTTCGTTGCGTCAGTCCTCGGCGATGCCACCGCGCTCACCCTTCTCGTGCAGCCGCGGGGCGCCTCGGTGCCGCCGGTGGGATTCGTACGGCTGTACAACATCCGTCTCCTGGAGCAACTCGCCTTCCTCGAGACCGCCGTAGCCGACCTGCACGCGCTGCGAAAGGGCTGGGGGATCGAGGCGTCGCGCCTCCTCATCGCCTGCGGCATGGACCTCCTCGGGCTGCGCCGCGTCGAGGCCAAGGTCTACGCGTACAACCTCCTGAGCATCAACTCGCTCCGCCGGAACGGATTCCGCCAGGAAGGCGTCCTGCGCCGGGCGAAGACCTACGAGGGCCAACACTGGGACATCCTCGTCTTCGCCATCCTCCGCGAGGAGATGGAGGAGCAGCGGAGGCGGGAGCAGTTCCCCTACCTGGGGTTCTGGGGAGAGCGGCCATGACGATCCACAACCTCGTCCCACTCTTCGCGCTGGGGCTGAACCTTCTCCTCCTCGGGAGCGCGCTGGCCTGCGACCGCAAGAACCAGCGCATCCGCCTCTTCGCGTACCTGGTCTCGGCGCTCGCCGTGTGGAACCTCGGGGTGCTCGGCCTCCGCTGGACTGGCGACCCGGACGCGGCCCTGACCTGGGAGCGGTTCCTCCACCTCGGGGTCATTCCGATCCCCGTGCTCTTCTACCACTACGTCCTCGTCTTCCTCGACGCGCCCCGCCGGCGGCCGTCGCTGATGGTGGGCTACGCCCTCTGCGGCCTATTCCTCGCCGTGAGCCCGACCCCGGCGTTCATGCCCGGCGTGCTGGAGACATACTGGGGGTTCGCGCCGGTGGCCGGTCCGCTCTACGCGCCGTTCTTCGTCTACTTCCAGACGTACCTCGTGCTGGGGCTGGTGTGGCTGGCCCGGGCCTATCGGGCGATCGGCTCCAGCTTCCGGCGCAACCGCACGCTCCTGGTCATCGTCGGCGTGACCGTGAGCCTCCTCGGCGGCGTCATCGACTTCATCCGGTTCATCGTCGGCTGGGAGCGGCTCTACCCCGCCGGGATCCCGAGCAACGCCGTCTTCGCGCTGGCCCTGGGGGTGGCCATCGTCCGCTACCGCCTGATGGACATCGGAGCGCTCGCCAAGCGGGTGCTCCTGTACCTGCTCACCTCGGCTGCGCTGGCTCCCATCCTCTTCCTCGGCCTCTACCTCGTCGACCTCTTCACGCCGAACCACCTCATGCCCACCCAGCTCGGGGCGGACCTCCGCTCCCCGCTGATCCTGCTGCTGGCCTTCACGGCGGCGCTGCCCTTCCTGCGGAAGCTCGAGACGGTGCTCGACCGCGTCGTGTTCCAGCGCCAGCACGGGGTGCGTGACGCGCTCGTCACCTTGAGCAAGGAGATGTCCACGGTCCTGGACATCGCGACGCTCGGTCGGACGCTCACCGAGGGCCTCGTGGCCCGCATCCCGGTCACCCAGGCGAGCCTGCACTTCTACGACCCGGCGACCGGGAGCTTCGTCCCGTTCGCCCGCGCGCTCTCCGCCGCGGAGGAGGCCGCGCCGGTGGACACCCGCCTTGCCCTGTGGCTCCGGGTGACGGGCAGGACCCTCGTCGTCGAGGAGGCCGCGTTCCGCGCGGTCGCCGACGTCCGGGTCCCGGCCGTGGTGAAGGAGCTGGAGGAGGCTCGCGTCGCGCTGCTCGTGCCGCTGTTCCTCGACGGGGAGCTGACCGCCGTGCTCGTCCTGGGCGAGAAGCTCTCGGGCGAGATCTTCGACCCTGAGGAGATCGAGCTCCTCGAAGCCCTCATGGGGCACACCGCCATCGCCCTGAAGAACGCGCGGCTCTACGAGGATCTTCGCAACCAGATGGACGAGCTGCGGCGCACCCAGCAGCAGCTCCTCCAGTCGGCGAAGCTCGCGGCGATCGGCGAGCTGGCGGCCACGGTCGCCCACGAGATCAACAACCCCCTCACCGTCATCCTCGGCACGGGCGAGATCCTCCGAGACCGGACACCCTCCGACTCGCCCGTCCACCAGAAGCTCGCGCGGATCGTGGCGGAGGCGGACCGGGCAGGCAAGATCATGCGCGACCTCCTGGACTTCGCCCGCCGTCGCGAGCCCAAGCTGGAGTCGACGACGGTGCACGAACTGGTCCTCCGCTCCCTCGATTTGCTGCAGGTGAAGTTCGCCGCTACCCAGGTGGACGTGGACACGGTCTTCGACCCCGCGGTGCCGCCCATCCTGGCCGACCGCGACCAGCTCATCCAGGTGTTCATCAACCTGATCGCGAACGCGGTGGACGCGATGCCCGGGGGCGGGAGCCTCACGACCCGCACGGAGCTCTGCCAATACCTGGACAGACCCTGCGTGGCGGTCAGCGTGACCGACACCGGGATCGGGATGGACGCGGGTCAGCTCGCCCGGATCTTCGAGCCGTTCTACACGACGAAGCCCGAGGGACGCGGGACCGGCCTCGGCCTCTCGGTGAGCCTCGGGATCGTCAAGAAGCACGGGGGCGTGATCGAGACGGAGAGCGAGCCGGGCAAGGGGACCACGATGGTCGTGAAGCTCCCCCTGCCGGCCCTGGCGGCCTGACCCGCCCCGGCGGCGCGTCAGCGGGCGAGGAGTCCCGCGCGGATGAGAGTGTCCTCCAGCTCGGCCCGCGTCACGTCGTCGAGCGGGCCGCCCGGCGACCGGACGGCGCTCGAGGCGATCGCGCCGCGGAGCCGGAGGGTCTCCTTCCGCAGCGCGAGCCCGATCCCCTGCTGCCCCTCGTAACGGATGACCGAGGCGTAACGGTCGAAGACCGCCGCCGCGCCCGCGACGTCGCCCACGCGAAACCGCCGGTACACCTCGACGAGGATGTCGGGGAAGGCGAAGCCCGTCATGATCCCGACCGCCCCGCGGCGGAGCTCCTCGAAGAAGTACATCGCGTTCTCACGGTCCCCTCACCTCTTCGAGGTCTTCTGGATGAAGTCGACCAGGTCTTCCGCCAGGTCCTCGATGTCCTCTTCCTGGATGTCGCGGTTGCTGAGGTAGCCGCCGACCCACCGCGCCGCACCCGACTCGCCGCGGCGCTTGGCCTCGAACACGAAGACCTGCGTGTCGCCGTCCAGCATCTGGCCGCGCACCTTGATGAGCGGCTGGCCGGCGCCGTAGAGACCCGCGAAGAACCGCGCGGCGCCGCCGCCTTTCGCGTAATCGATGACGGTGTTCTCGAAGCGCAACGTCCGGCTCCCCGGGCGGATCTCCGTGTCGCTCGTGACGACCGCCCGGAAGACCCCGCTCCTCCGGATCTCGTTCGCCAGCTTCTCGCGCAGGACGCCCTTCGCCCACTCGATCGACTCGGCGTCGCCGGGGTCGGGCTTGGCGATGTCCACCTGCGGCGGGGCGATATAGAGCGTGTCGTAACCCGTGAACCTGAAGCCCTCCGCCAGCCAGACGTCCCCGTCCAGGTCGTCGTCCTCCCGGAGCGTGATTCCGCCCGGGCCCGGCCGCGTATCGGGTGTCGAGGCACAGCCGACCAAAGTGAGCAGAGCGAGCAGCACGATCGCGCTGCGCTGAACCATCGCTCACCTCCTCGAGATCTTCTGGACGTACTCCGTGAGGTCCTCCGCGAGGTCCCGGATGTCCTCGCGCTGGATGTCCCGGTTGCTGCGGAACGCGCCCCCCAGCCGCGCGCCGATCGACTCGCCGCGGCGCCGGGCCTCGAAGACGCAGACCTGAGTCGCCCCGTCCTTGAACACGCCGCGCACCTTGACCATCGGCTGGCCGAGCCCGAACTCGCCGCCGAACCAGCGCCCGGCGCCCCCACCCTTCGCGTAGTCGATGATGGCGGTCTCGAAGCGCAAGACGCGACTCCCCGGCCGGATGTCCGACTCGCGGGCGACCACCGCTCGGAAGACGCCGCTCCGTCCCAGCTCGGAGAGCAGCGCGTCCCGCAGGACGCCTTTGGCCCACTCGATCGACTCGGCGTCGCCGGGGTCGGGCTTGGCGATGTCCACCTGCGGCGCGGCGATGTAGAGCGTCGCGTAGCCCCTGAAGCCGAAGCCGGCCGCCAGCCAGACGCCCCCGTCCAGGTCGTCGTCCTCCCGGAGCGTGATCCCGCCTGGGGCGGGCGCCGTGTCGGGCGTCGAGGCCCAGCCGGCGACGATCAACAGGACGAGAAGGCCGAGTCCGCTGGTGCTCCAGCGCGTCATCTTCGCTCCTCCTTTCGGTGGTCGGTGTTCCGAACGCCCCCGCGTGGGTATAATCGGGTCGCGAACTCCATCCCCGAGGAGGCGCCCATGCCGCTGCCACCCGCGCTCGACGCCGTCTGGAGACAGATGGAAGCCGTCCGCGCCGACGTCCTCCGCGAAGCCGAGAGGCTCTCCCAGGCCCAGTCGGAGTGGCGCCCGAGCGACGCCGACTGGTCGGTGGGAGAGATCCTCCATCACCTCACGCTCGCCGAGGTCGCCACCGGCAAGCTCACCTCGAAGCTCCTGAAGGACGCCGGTCCGGGTCTGCCGCCCTTCCCGGCGGACCTCGCGGCCTTCACCCCGCTCCCGGAGTGGCAGGGGCCACGTGAGGCGCCGCCGGTCGTGCGGCCGGAGAAGGGCCACGCGATCGACCAGCTCCGCGCCGACATGAAGGCGGCCCGCGAGCGCACCGGCCAGACGCTCGAGCGGCTCGCCGCCGTGGACCCCCGCCGGCTCACGTGGCGGCACTTCGCCCTGGGCGAGCTCGACCTCGGGCAGTGGTGGATGCTCCAGGCCCGACACGACTCGGACCACCTCCAGCAGCTCCGGCGGGTGAAGGCCGCCCCCGGCTTCCCCGGTAGCTGACCCCCTCACCCTGCCCGCTCCCCCGATGGGGGAGCGGGTGAGTGAGCGTCGAAGATCACGAGCCGGATCGGCGTCGGCCGCCCGCCGCTCGCCGGGTTGTAGACCTGCGGGCAGTTGGAGAGGGCGACCAGCACGTCCGTCTCCGCCCGGAGGTCCACGTAGTCACCCGGGCGCGAGAGGCCTTCCGCGATCGCCATGCGGCCGTCCGGCCCGACCGGCACGTTCATGAAGAAGTTGACGTTCGCCACGATGTCCTTCTTCCCGAGCCCGTGGCGGCCGAGCGCTCGGAGGAAGTTGTCCCGGCAGCTCGGTGTGCCCTCCACGCCGTAGCGGAGCCGGTTCGACTCGGCGCTGCAGCACCCGCCGATCGTGTCGTGGCGGCCGCAGCTGTCCGCGACGATCGTGAAGAGCGCGCGGCCCATGTCCGAGTAGAGGCGGTGGCCGGTCGTGAGAAAGACCGTCCCGGCCAGCTTCATCGTGTCCGCGGCGTTGTAACGTTCGCTCGGATCGGCCGCGCTGTAGCAGAGGAAGTCCACGGCCTGCCGCCCCTCGAGGTCCACGATCCTCAACACCTGGCCGCGCCGGACGGCGCCGGACCACTCGCCGCCGGCCGGAATGGTCCGGTCGTCCACGACGCGGCCGGGGGTCGAGGGGGACGTCGTCGACGCGCTCATCAAGGGCGCCTCACGCGCACGCTAGCAGGGGGCCCTCAGCCGGTCAAGCAGCGCCAGGCGCGCGAATCGTGCGTCCGCCGGAAGCGCTCGGGGTGCAGGATCTCTGCCAGGATCTCCAGGCCGTCCACGATCCGCGGACCGGGGCGGTTGAAATACGCCGAGCCATCCACCGCGTAGACGCGCCCCGCCCGGGTCGCCGGCAGATCGTCCCAGGCCCGGGGCAGGACGGCGTGGCGCAGTTCCTCGAGCGTCCGGGCGAGGTCGAACCCGCAGGGCATCAGCACGATGACCTCCGGCGCGTAGGCCGTGATCTCCGGCCAGGCGACCTCACGCGACGGCGCGGCCTCGCGGCCCAGCCCGTCCGTGCCGCCGGCGAGCCGCATCATCTCCGGCACCCAGTGGCCCCCGACGAACGGCGGGTCGAGCCACTCCAGCGCGAGCACGCGTGGCCGAGCCAAGATCCCGCCGGCCGCGCCAGCGATGCGCGCGATGCGTGCGCGGAGTTGGCGCACAACGTCGCGGGCGCCCTCGGCGACGCCCGCGGCGTCCCCGACGGCCAGCACCGTCTCGAGGATGCCGTCGAGCGACGTCGGCTCGAGCGAGAGGATCCGCGGCGTGCCCTCGAGGCGCCGGACGGCCATCCGGACGGTCGCGTACGAGACGGCACACACGGCGCAAAGCTCCTGGGTCAGGATGAGGTCGGGGGCGAGCTTCCGCAGCAACGCCTCGTCCAACTCGTAGAGGCTGCTCCCGGCGTGGAGGGCCCTCGCGACGTCGGCGTGGGTCTCGCGGCCCCACCGCCCCCCGTGGTCCAGCGCGCTCCGGGTGATCACGGGCAGCCGCGTGACCTCTGGCGGGTGGTCGCATTCGTGGGTGACTGCCACCAGCCGGTCGCCGAGCTCCAGTGCGAACACGATCTCGGTGGCGCTGGGGAGGAGTGAGCAGATCCGCGCAGGCGTGCCAGGCGCCATGCCCTCAGCATAGCACCGGCGCTATAATGCCGGGCTGTGCTCGACCTCAAGATCGAGGGCGCCACGGTGATCGACGGGACCGGCGCGCCGGGCGTCCCGGCGGACGTCGGGGTCCAGGACGACGCGATCGCGGCCGTGGGCGACCTCGCGCGCGAGCCGGCCGGCGTCGTGCTGTCCGCGCGCGGGCGCGTGGTCGCCCCGGGCTTCATCGACATGCAGCACACCAGGAACCTGCCCGGCCGCGTGCTCCGGCGCGGGTGAGGCGGCCGTGGCGGAGCGCGAGCGAATCCCCTTCGGGCTCGACGCGGAGACGCTCCTCGACGTTATGTCGACGTGCTGGCGCGCCCACGACGGCCAGTGGTTTCTCAAGGTCGCGGCGGAGCGGGGACTCGAGGAGGCGATGCGGCAGAACGAGCGGGCGATCGCGAGCGTCGCGCGGATCGAGCTGCGCGAGCTGCGCCGCGCAGCCGGGATCGGCGCCCTCGACACCGTGGCCGAGGTCGCCGAGTGGTATCGGCTCGCCCTCCTCATGTTCGGGGGGCTGCGCCGGCCCCAGGTTCGCGTCACGGCTCAGGACGACGACACGCTCCTCGTCGAGAGCGAGCAGTGCTTCGGCGAGCCGATCGCCGAGCAAAGTGGTTACGGGCACCTGGCCCCCGGCGACTATCCGCCCTGCCGCGGCTGGCTCGAGCGCCAGCGCGCGTGGGGGGAGGGGCTGAGCGACCGCTATCGCTTCACCGTGACGCGCGAGCCGCAGGCGGGCCAGCCCTGCCGCTACGTCGTGCGCCGGGCACCGCGATGACGTCGGGGTCCGAGCGGGTTCCGTACCAGCCGATCGCCGGCCGCCGGCCGCTCCTCCTGCCGGGCGGCGCGCGCGTCGCGGTCTTCTGCGTCCTCAACGTGGAGGAGTGGCCGTTCGACGCGCCGATCCCCCGGCCCGTCATCCCGCCGCCCGCGGGCGGGCCGGGACCCGTCCCCGACGTGCCCAACTGGGCGTGGCACGAGTACGGGATGCGCGTCGGGTTCTGGCGCCTCAAGGCGTGCCTCGAGCGCCATGCGGGCGCCGGCGTGAGCATCGCGCTCAACGCGAACGTCTGCCGGACCTACCCCGTGATCGTGAAGGCGTGCGTGGACGCGGGGTGGGAGCTCATGGGTCACGGTCTGGTCCAGCGCCCGCTCACGCGCGAGTCCGACGAGGCGGGCGCGATCCGCCAGGCGATCGCGCTGATCCGCGAGGCGACGGGGCGGGCGCCGCGCGGCTGGCTCGGCCCCGGCCTCGCCCAGACGCCGGCCACGCCGGACCTCTTGGCCGAGGCGGGCATCGAGTACTGCTGCGACTGGCTCCTCGACGACCAGCCGACCGATATCCGGGTCGCGCGCGGGCGGCTGGTCGCCGTGCCGTACTCGCTCGACGTGAACGACGTCCCCGTCTTCTCCCTCCAGCACCACCCGCCCCAGGAGTTCCTCCGGCGCGTGCGCGAGAGCTTCGACACTCTGTACGCCGAGGGCGCGACGTCGGCCCGGATCCTCCCGATCGGGCTCCACCCCTTCCTGATGGGGGCCGCCCACCGGATCGGCTACCTCGACCAGGCGCTCGCCTACGTCCGCGGGCACCCCGGCGTCGTCTTCTGGCGCGGGAGCGAGATCCTCGACTGGTACCTCGCCACTGAATCCCCCGCTTCCCCCGGTGGGGGGAGAGGGCCGGGGTAAGGGGGCCTCAGCGCCCGAGCGCCGCTCGCAGCTTCCGCACCTGGGTCCGGTGGTCGAGGAGGTGGAGCCGCTGGACCAGCGCGTACTCCTTCCAGCCGAGCTCGGCGTCGAAGACCTCGGGCTCGGTCCGTCCATCCGCGAGCTGACGGTTGACGACGAGGATCGCCCGCACCGTCGGCGCGCCGGCGGCGGGAATGCCGGACCCGGCTTCGAGGACGGCGTCGAGCTCGGCGTTCGCCGAGCGGAGTCCCTCGAGGAGCTCGCCCCAGGGGACGCGAGCGCCCGCCCCCGAGGTCAGCGCCTCGTAGACGGGGGGCGCCGGGGGCCGACGGCCGGCGAAGAGATGGCGCAGCTCGTCGGCCGAGCGGATCTGCGTCTGGGCGACATGGTCCACCACCTGGGCGATGCTCCACTCGCCGGCGATGGGGTGCTGGCGCGCCTCGGGCTCCGTGAGGCCGGCCAGCGCCGCGTCGAGCTCCGCCGCGGCGGCGCGAATCCGCCCGCGGATCCCGGCCGGGTCCAGCGCCGCCGCCCGGCTCCGCAGGTACTCGAGCAGCTTCAGCGCCTCGGGCGAGCGCCCCGCCGCGTCCATCACGCGCCTCCTGGGGGTGAGATGGCCCGGGCCGCGTGGCCTCGGCCAGGGCAGTATCGTCGGAGCCCCCGCCCCCGTCAATCCGCGTCGCCACCCGCGCTATACTTGACGAACCATGACGCCGCTGGAGGGCCTCGCCGTCCTGGACCTCACGCAGAACGTCGCCGGGCCGTTCTGCACCCAGATCCTCGGCGACCTCGGGGCCGACGTTGTCAAGGTCGAGCGACCCGGACGCGGCGACGAGGCGCGTGCCTGGGCGCCGCCGGCCTGGGGGCCCGAGGGCGCGGTCTTCCTCGCGCTCAACCGCAACAAGCGGAGCCTCGCCCTCGACCTCAAGGCCCCCGAGGCACGGCCGGTGCTGGAGCGGCTGGTCCGCCGCGCCGACGTCCTCGTCGAGAGCTTCCGCGCGGGCGGCGCGGACGCCCTCGGGATCGGCCCGGCGGCGACGCGCGCGGCCCACCCCCGGCTGATCTACTGCTCGGTGACGGCCTTCGGCACGCGCGGACCGCTCCGCGACCTGCCCGGCTACGATCCGATGATGCAGGCCTACGCGGGGGTGATGAGCCTCACGGGCTATCCCGGCCAGCCACCGACGCGTGCCGGTACCTCCATCGTGGACATGGGGACCGGCATGTGGGCCGCGCTTGCGATCCTCGCCGCGCTCCGCGAGCGCGACCGGACGGGCGCGGGGTGCGAGCTGACGACGGCGCTCTTCGACACCGCCGTCGCGTGGATTCCCTACCAGCTCCTCGGCTACCTCGGGACGGGCGACGTCCCCGGCCCCCAGGGCTCGGGAACGGCGATGATCGTCCCCTACGAGGCGTTCCCCACGGCCGACGGCTACCTCATGATCGCGGCCCCGACCGACACGCTCTTCCGCCGGCTGTGCGAGGTCCTCGGCTGCCCGGACCTCCTCGCCGACCCGCGCTTCGCCGACAACCCCGGGCGCGTCCGCCACCGGGCCGTTCTCGTGCCGGCCCTCCAGGCGGAGGCGCGCCGCCATCCGACGGCCGCCCTCCTCGAGCGCCTCCGGGCGGCCGGGGTCACGTGCGCGCCGATCCAGACGCTCGACCAGGTCGCCAGGGACCCCCAGACGAAGGCGAGCGAGATGCTGACCCCGACCCCCCATCCCGCCATCCCCGACCTCCTGACGGTCGCCCTGCCGCTCCGCCGGGACGGCGTCCGCGCGACCCCGCGCCGCCCGCCGCCGCGCGTCGGCGAGCACACCGCGGAGATCCTCGGCGAGCTGGGGTTCACGGCCGCAGAGGTCGAGGGGCTCCGGGCGAGCCGCGTCGTCCAGGTCGCCTAGAGAGAGGACCACGCCCATGGCCGTGATGCACGTCACCCTCACCGACGAACAGCGCGCGCTCAAGGCGGGCGTCGCCGAGATCTGCAAGAAGTACCCGGGCGAGTACTGGCGCGAGCTGGACCGCGAGCGCGCCTACCCGGAGGCGTTCGTCACCGAGCTGACCCGCGCCGGCTACCTCGCCGCCCTGATCCCCCAGGAGTACGGCGGCGCCGGGCTCGGGATCCTCGAGGCAGGCCTGATCCTCGAGACGATCAACGCCGCCGGCGGGAACGCCGCCGCCTGCCACGCCCAGATGTACATCATGGGCACGCTCCTCCGCCACGGGAGCGAGGCGCAGAAGCGGCAGTACCTCCCGAAGATCGCGACGGGCGACCTGCGCCTCCAGGCCTTCGCCGTGACCGAGCCGAACGCGGGCTCGGATACGACGAAGCTCCAGACCGCCGCCGTCCGGAAGGGCGACCGCTACGTCGTCAACGGCCAGAAGATCTTCATCTCGCGCGTGCTCCAGTCCGACCTCATGCTCCTCCTCGCGCGGACGACGCCGGTGGACAAGGTCCGGAAGAAGACCGAGGGCCTCTCGGTCTTCCTCGTGGACATCCGCGGGATCAAGGGGCTCGAGGTCCGGCCGCTCCGGATGATGATGAACCACTCGACGAACGCCCTGTTCTTCGACAACATGGAGGTCCCGGCGGAGAGCCTGATCGGCGAGGAGGGGCGCGGGTTCCACTACATCCTCGACGGCATGAACGCCGAGCGGATCCTCGTCGCCTCCGACTCCCTCGGGGACGGCCGCTGGTTCGTCGAGAAGGCGGTCGCCTACTCGAACCAGCGCGTCGTCTTCGGCCGGGCGATCGGGGCGAACCAGGGCGTCCAGTTCGCGATCGCGAAAGCGCACATGGCGGTGGAGGCGGCCGACCTCATGCGCGGGAAGGCGGCGACGCTCTTCGACGCGGGCGAGCCGTGCGGCGCCGAGGCGAACATGGCCAAGTACCTCGCCGCCGAGGCCGCGTGGGAGGCGGCGAACGCGTGCATGGACTGCCACGGCGGCTACGGCTACGCCGAGGAGTACGACGTCGAGCGGAAGTTCCGCGAGGCGCGCCTCTACAAGACCGCCCCGATCAACCAGAACCTCGTCCTCGCCTACGTCGGCGAGCACGTCCTCGGGCTGCCCCGGTCGTACTGACTACCCTACCACTCCCCGCGCGAGTACTCCTTCCTGTCCGGAGGTGCTACCGCGACCCTGTCACGAGATACCCTGCACCTGCTCGACGTCCGGGAGTGGCCGCCCGAGGTTGCACTCAGGACCTTGGCTGGGGACGGAAGAACGGTCGGGGTCGTGAGCGTAGAGCTACGCAGTTTCAGGGTAGAATAGCTTGGATTCCGCGCTGACCAGAGGGAGTGGGCGATGGCGGTCGAGATCCTGAGACGACGCTTCACAGTCGAGGAGTATCGCCGGATGGGGGAGGCGAAGATCCTCCGGGAGGACGACCGTGTGGAGCTGATCGAGGGGGAGGTCGTCCAGATGACGCCCATCGGCAGTCGTCACGCGGCCTGCGTCGCTCGCCTGAACCACCTTCTGGTGAAGGTCGCGGGCGGCCGAGCCGTCGTGTGGGTCCAGAACCCGGTCGTTGTCCCCCCCCACTCCGAGCCGCAACCGGATCTGGCGTTGCTCCGGCCTCGCGACGACTTCTACGCCGGGGGGCACCCTGAGCCCCACGATGTCTTGCTCGTGATCGAGGTGGCGGACACCTCGCTCGACTTCGACCGCTCGGTCAAGCTCCCCCTCTATGCCGAGGCCGGCATCCGCGAGGTCTGGCTCGTGGACCTGCCCGGGGAGGCCGTCGAGGTCCACCGCGTGCCGGAGGGCCGTCGGTACAGACAGGTCCAGCGGATGCGACGAGACCAGCACGTGGACAGCCAGGTTCTCCCCGACCTGCGGGTCTCCGTCGAGCAAGTCCTCGGTTAGCGAGCGTCGGCGGCAGTCGCCGCGCGCTTGACCGCTCTCGGGGCAGTTCCTATACTCGGGCCACCATGCCGGCCCCCCTTGACGGCGTCCGCGTCCTCGACCTCACCGAGAACCTCGCCGGGCCGTTCTGCACGATGATCCTCGCCGATATGGGCGCGGAGGTCGTCAAGGTCGAGCGCCCGGGGGTCGGCGACGAGAGCCGGCGGTTTCCGCCGTTCGTCCACGGCGAGAGCGCCGGGTACCTCACGCTCCACCGGGGGAAGAAGAGCGTCGTGCTGGACCTGAAGGACGACCGGGGGCGGGAGGCGTTCTGGCGCCTCGTCGCGCGCAGCGACGTGCTGGTCGAGGCGTTCCGGCCGGGGACGCTCGGCCGGCTCGGCCTCGCGCCGGCGACCCTCCGGCAGCGCCACCCGCGCCTGATCGTCTGCTCGCTGTCGGGCTTCGGCCAGACAGGGCCGTACCGTCAGCGCGGCGGCTACGACCTGATCGCCCAGGCCATGGGCGGACTCATGAGCGTGACCGGTGAGCCGGACGGGCCCCCGACCAAGTGCGGTTTCCCCGTCACGGACATGGGGTGCGGGATGTGGGCCGCGCTCGGCATCCTCCTCGCCCTCCGCGCCCGCGACCGGACGGGCGAGGGCCAAGGCGTGGACACGTCCCTGTTCGAGGTGCCGGTCGCCTGGGCGATGTGGCACGCCGCCCGCTACTTCGCGACGGGCGAGGTCGTCGGGCGGCTCGGCTCAGCCCACCCCTCGAGCGCCCCGTACCAGGCCTTCCAGGGCGCGGACGGTCAGTGGTTCGTCCTCGCGGCCAACACCCAGCGTCACTGGGAGGCGTTGTGCCGGCTCCTCGGCCGCACGGACCTCGTCGCCGACCCGCGCTTCGCGACGAATGCCGACCGCGTGGCGCACCGCGAGGCCCTGGCCGCAGAGCTCCAGCCGGCCTTCCGCCGGCGGCCGGCCGCCCCGTGGCTCGCCGCGCTCGAGGCCGAGGGGATCGCGGCGGGGCCTGTGAACCGCCTCGATCAGGTCTTCGCGGATCCACAAGCGGTTGCCCGGGAAATGGTCGTGGAGCTGGACCATCCGACCGTCGGCCGCCACCGGGTCCTCGGCATCCCCGTCAAGCTCTCGGCGACGCCGGGCGCGATCCGCGCGCCGGCGCCGGTCCTGGGTCAGCACACGCAAGAGATCCTGCGGGAGCTCGGCTACTCGGCAGAGGAAACCCGCGCGTTCCTGGAACTCACCCGCGAGGCGAGCCCGAAGGCCGCCCGCAGCTGAAGGAGCGAGCGATGCCGCAGGTGCACGACCGCGGGGGCTGGCCCGGCGGGGGGCCCATCGACCGCACCGAGCACGCGCGCTCGGCCTGGGAAACGCAGACGCACGGGCTGCTCAACGTTCTCGCGGCGAAGGACCTCATGCGCGTGGATGAGCTCAGGCGGGCCATCGAGGGACTGGGCCCGGCCGAGTACGAGCAGCTCGGCTACTACGACCGGTGGATCACCGCCATCGAGCAGGTCATGGTGGAGAAGGGGGTTGTCACCCGCGAGGAGATCGACCGGAAGGTACGCGAGCTGGAGGCCGCGAAGCGATGGTGAGCGTGGAGGCGAGCCCCGGGCCGTCCCGGTTCAACCCGGGCGATCGCGTCCGGGTCCGCACGGCGCTCCCCGCCGGCCACTGCCGCACTCCCGTCTACGTCCGCGGCAAGACCGGCACGATCGAGCGGCTCCACGGGCGCTTCCGCAACCCGGAGTCGCTCGCCTACGCCCGGGACGGCCTGCCGCAGCAGCCGCTCTACCTCGTGAGCTTTCCGCAGCGCGACGTCTGGGCGGGCTACCCGGGCCCGTCGCGCGACCGGGTGCTGATGGACCTCTACGAGCACTGGCTGGAGCCGGCCTGACGGCCCCGGAGGGCGCGATGCACGACGGCCACGACCACGACCAGGCACGGGACCACGATCCCCACGCCCCCATCGAGGACACCCACGAGGTCACCCGCTTCGAGAAGCGGGCGGCCGCCATCCAGGCCCTCCTGATCGAGAAGGGCGTGGTCACGGCCGACGAGGTCCGGCGCGCGGTGGAGGACCTGGACGCGCGCACGCCCGCCCAGGGCGCGCGGGTCGTCGCGCGGGCCTGGGTGGACCCCGCCTTCAAGGCCCGACTCCTTTCCGACACGAAGGCGGCGGTCGCCGAGCTCGGCATCGATCTGGGCTCGCTGCCCCCGGTCAAGATCGTCGAGAACACCGAGCGCGTCCACCACGTCATCGTGTGCACGCTCTGCTCCTGCTACCCGATCGCGATCCTGGGGCTGCCGCCGGCCTGGTACAAGAGCCTGAGCTACCGGTCCCGCATGGTCGCCGACCCCCGCGGCGTCCTCCGGGAGTTCGGGCTCGAGCTGGGCCGGGAGGTCGAGGTGCGGGTCGTCGACTCGACCGCCGATCTCCGCTACATGGTCCTGCCCGCGAGGCCGGCCGGCACCGAGCACCTCGGGGAGGCGGAGCTGGCCCGGCTCGTCACGCGCGACAGCATGATCGGCGTGACGCGGGTCCGGGCAGCCCAGGAGCGCTGAGCCCCCGTCGCTGTGTCCCCCCGCGACCTCACGCCCGCGGAGCTCCTCTCCGTCCTCCTCCCCCTGGCCGTCGCGGCCCTCGCCATGGTCTACGCGATGGTCCAGTGGAGCACCGCCCTCCTCGAGGCGGAGCCGCCCGCGACCTCCCGGCGCACGCGGCTCTGGGGCGCCGTCTACGCCGGGCTCTGGGCGGTCCTCGTCGCGCTGTTCCTCCGGCTCTTCCTCCTCGCCGACGGAGGGCTCCGGCCGGGTGCCGTCGGCTGGCTCGCCCTCTTCGTCGGGGGCTGGTGGACCCTCCACGGCCTGATCCTCTGGTTCGGGCGGACGCTCCAGCGGGCCAACGCCCAGGCGGCCGCGGCGGCGCTCGAGCAACCGGCGACCGACGCCGAGACCGAGCCCGCGACAGGCGAGACGGAGCCCGAGGCGGAAGAGGTCGAGCCCCCCGTCACGCGCCGGCGCGCCCGCAGGAAGCCCCCGCGGCTCGTCCGGCGCATCGTGGCCTGGGCCGTCATGATCGGCCTCGTGCTCGTCGCTATGGTCCTCGGCGAGCTGCCACCGCTTCAGGCCCTCGAGCGGTGGACGGAGGCGAACGAGACGCCGCTCGCCGCGGCGGTCGGCGGCCTCGCCGCCCTGGGCTTCGCGCTGTTCATGGGCAGCATCATCCACATGCTCCTCACCGACGGCCGGCCCATGACCCGGGGCGACGTCGAGGAGCTCGTCCGACGGAGCCGGATCTCGCCCGGCGCCCTCTGGTCGGCGGGCGCGTACCGGATCCGGGGGAAGGCCATCGGCGCCCGGGCCGAAGGGCAGGTCTCGTTCGCGGAGCTCAAGGCGGCATGGCGCGCCCGCGCCTGGCGGTACAGCACGCGATGGCGCCGCGTCTTCCTCATGGTGACCGGGGCGCTGACGATGGTCTTCGGCATCCTTGGCCTCTTTGTCGTCGTGGGGCCGGCCTGGGTCAAGGTGCTCGTGGGCGGCGCGGTGGTCTCGACGGCCGTGATGCTCGTCCAGGGCTTCCGCCAGGCCTGAGCCGGGAGCGACCATGCGCACGCTGATCCAGGCCCGCTACGTGGTGGCGTACCGGGACGGCGGCCACCGGATCCTCGAGCACGGCCACGTCGTCATCGAGGGGAACGCGATCGTCTACGTCGGCCGGGACTACCGCGGGCCGGTGGACGCGCGGCTCGACGGCTCGCGCCAGCTCCTCACCCCGGGCCTGATCTCGGTGCACGCGCACCTCACGAACAGCCCCCTCACCAAGAGCCTCCTCGAGGACCGCGGGAACCCGCTCCACTACTTCTCGAACCTCTACGAGTACCTCAACGTCACGGACACGACGCCCGAGGATGGCCTGCTCGCGGCCCGGGCCTCGCTCGTCGAGCTCTTGAAGTCCGGCGTCACCACGGTCGTCGAGCTGGGAAGCCTCGTCCCCGACGGAATCGTCGGGCTGGCGGGGGAGCTCGGGATCCGCGCCTACATCGTCCCCACGTACCGGTCGGGGCACTGGTCCTCCCCCGACGGGCGCCGGGTGGTCTGGGCGTGGCGCGAGGACGGCGGGAGGCCGGGGCTCGAGCGCAACGTCGAGTTCATCCGGAAGCACGACGGGGCGCACGGCGGGAGGATCCGGAGCTTCCTCGGCCCCGCCCAGATCGATACCTGCACCCCAGAGCTCCTGCGGCGGACGGCCGAGCTGGCCGAGTCCCTCGACGTCCCGGTCCAGATCCACGCGGCACAGTCCGTCGTCGAGTTCCAGGAGATCACCCGCCGCCACGGGAAGACGCCCGTGGAGCTCCTCGCCGAGGTCGGCCTCCTGGGCCCCCGGCTCATCATCGGCCACTGCATCTACGTGAGCGGCCACCCCGAGGCCCGCTACCCGAGCGGCCGGGACCTGGAGCTGCTCGCCGCGTCCGGCGCCTCGGTCGCGCACTGCCCCTGGGTCTTCGCCCGGCGGGGGGCCGCGATGCACTCCTACCCCCGCTACCTCCGGGCAGGCGTCAACGTCGCGCTCGGGACCGACACGTTCCCCCAGGACCTCCTCCACGAGATGCGCTGCGCCGCGGTCCTGGGGAAGCTGGTCGAGGGCGATCCGCGCGTCGCGACCGCCGCCGACGTCTTCGCCTCGGCGACGCTCGCCGGGGCGCGGGCGCTGCGGCGCGACGACCTCGGCCGGATCGCGCCGGGCGCCAGGGCGGACCTGCTTCTGTTCGACCTGGAGACCCTCGGGATGGCGCCGGTCCGGGACCCGGTCCGGAACCTCGTCTTCAGCGCGACCCGCCAGGACCTCGACACGGTCATCGTGGACGGCCGGACGGTCGTGACGGGCGGCCGCGTCGCAGGGATCGACGAGGCGCGGCTCGCGCGCGACCTCCAGGCGGCCGCCGAGCGGCTCTGGCCGAAGATCCCCGAGCGCGACTGGGCGAAGCGGCGGGTGGAGGAGATCTCCCCGCCGTCCTTTCCGGAGTGGCGCGACGCCTGAAGGCGTCGCGCACCCGCGTCAGATCGGTGAGTAGCCCGCCCGGCGGCTCCTGGCGAGCCGCGTGCAGACGATGACGTGCGTGGCGATGATGATCGGGACGAGGAACGTCGGCAGAAGCGCGAGCGGCAGGCGCGTCAGCGCCCGCATCGACCCGGGCGAGGGGTCACTCACCGCGCCCCGCGACCGAGGCCTACGCGCCGGGCCGGAGGTGCCTGAAGAGCTCCTCCACCCGCTTCGTCACGAGCTCCTGACCATCGCGGACCGACCAGTCGTAGATCCCGTGACCGCTCGGCAGCCCGCGATGGCCCTGCCGGACGAGCTCTCCCATCGCGGCGGGCGGCTCGGCGCTTCGGTCGAGGCCGGGGAACAGGAATGCGGCGAAGGCGTGGAAGGTGTCGAGCCCACCCAGGTCCGCCGACTCGAGCGGACCCGTGACCGCCAGGCGACGGCCGAAGCTGGTCTTGACCGCGAGGTCGATCGCTTCCGCGGACGCCACCCCAGCCGCCCAGAGCGCCAGGGCCTCGCGCAGCAGGGCGAACTGGAGCCGGTTGCCGATGAACCCGTCGATCTCGCGCTCGAGCACGACGGGCTGCTTCCCGGCTGTCCGGAGCACCTCGCACAGCCACGGCGCCACCTCGGGATCGGTCTCCGGCCCGGGGCACACCTCGACGAGCGGGATGAGCTGCGGCGGGTTCCAGAAGTGGGCGGCGACGACCCGCTCGCGATGCGTGACCCGGGCCACCAGCCGGCTCGCGGGCTGGCCGCTGGACGACGCGAGCACGGCGGGAGGCGGACACGCCCGGTCGAGCCGCTCGAAGATCGCGTGCTTGAGCGAGAGGTCCTCGGTCACCGCCTCGATGACGAGGTCCGCGCCCGCGGCGGCGTCCAGGTCGGTGGCGGTGGTGATTCGCCGGAGCGCCTCACTGGCAGTGGTCGTAGCGAGGAGCCCGTGGGCGTCGAACCGTCCCAGGCTCTCGCGGATCTTTCCCATCGCCGCGTCCAGGCTGTCCTGGCGGCGCCCGATGAGCCGGACCGGCATGCCAGCCACGGCGAAGACCTGCGCCACGCCGTGGCCGATGATGCCGTTGCCGATGACCGCGACGGCGCGGACGCGGTCCGGCGTCGCCATCCTAAGCCCGACCCGGGCGCCGACGCGGCGCGCGGGCGTCGCAGCGCGCGAGGAACTCCAGGACCGCCCGGTTCCAGGCCTCCGGCTGATCGCGGTTCGCGAAGTGGCTCGCCGGCGCGAGGACGACGAGCTTCGAGCCGGGGATCTTCCGGTGCATGACCTTCATCGGGCCCAGCGACGGGTCCCGATCGCCACCGACCAGCAGGACCGGGATGCGGTGCCCGGCGAGTCGGGGGAGCTCGCCGGTGATGTGGTCCATCGCGATCAGGGCGCGGAGCGCGTTCGCGTAGCCGATGGGGCTGAGCCGCCGGTATTCCTCGTAGAACTCGGCCTTCGCGTTCGGGTCCAGGGCCAGGCGGCCGGCGACGTTGGGGTTCGCCGCCATCGCGTACTCCGCCATCGCGTCCATGCCCTGGCCGAGGGTGATCTCGATGCTCTTCGCGCGCATCACGAGGTTCTCGACAGAGAGCGGGAGGCCGGAGGCGGACGAGGAGTTCGTGACAATCAGCGAGCGGACGCGCCGCGGGTGGAGCAGGGCGAACCGCGTCGCGATGCCGCCGCCGAGCGACAGCCCGCCGACGTGCGCCCGCCGGAGGCCGAGGTGGTCCAGCAGGTCCCGGAGGTCAAGGGCCCAGCGGCGGAAGGAGTACTTCGCCGGGTCCTCCGGGCTGTCGGCGCGCGCGTGGCCGCGCGGCTCCCAGAGGACGACGCGATGGCGCGCGGCCAGGGCGGCCGTGTTCGTGTCCCACATGTCGGCGTTGCCGCCGATGCCGTACGCGAGCACCAGCGGCGTGCCGGCGCCGTGCTCCTCGTAGTAGATGCGGACCCGGTCGTCAGTCCTGAAGTAAGCCATCAGCTCCCCCTGGACCCGCCGCGGGTCCTGCCGCCGGGCTCGTCCCGCGCGCCCGGGCTCCGGGCCCCTTTCTCACGCGCCCTCCGCAATTCTCGCGAATTGCGGAAGGAGCGCCGTGAGGGGACCCCCGTCCGCCCGGGACCCCGCGGGCCTCACCCGGCGTCACCCGCGCCGGTCCTCGCCCAGCGGACGACTACTTGCCGTTCTCGTGCTCGTACGTCGTCTTCCACTCCTTGTTCAGGTCCTCCACGCCCGGGATGTACTTGATCGTGCTCCACGTGGCGCGCGCGGCGCCGCGCATCGCGTAGTAGAGCGTCTCGCTGAGCTCGTCGTCCGTGGCGCCGGCTTGCTTCGCAGCCGCGAAGCGTCCCGGCACTCAGGAGGTGCAGCCTGCCGCGGCCATCGCGGCGAGCGCCACGAGCTGCATCGTCTTCGGATCCAGCGCGCCTTCCCGGTAGTACGCCCCGGCAAACTCCTTCATCTGACCCATGTGGCGCCTCCCTGTGCGGGCGTGAGGGTGATGTGCGCCGCCATTGTACGAGAAGATCGGCGGCTGCTCAATCAGTCGGGGACGAGGACGAAGTCGAAATCGAGCGCGGTCTGCCCGGCCTCGGGGTAGAGCTGGGTGACGAGCGGCCGGTGTCCCGGCGCCGCCACCCGCACGTGGAGGTGCGGGCGGCGGAAGAATCCGTAGCCGCCGGGGAAGTCCGTCTCGTAGCGGTAGCGCCCGCCGGCGTCCGCGCGCTGGATCGCCCGGTGTTCGTCGTCGTATCGGCCCTGCGGGTTGGCCGCCCACCACTCCAGCCGCGCACCCGGGATCACCCCGCAGCCCGCGGCTGAGCGCACGGCGCCCGAGACGACGAGCCCGCGCCCGGTGCTGGCGCGCTCGGGGGCGTTCGGCTTGTAAAACGGCCCCTCGGCGTCGGAGCGCGTCGGGGCACACGCGGACTGCGCGATGGCGGGCGGCGCGGACGCGCAGCCGGCGAGCAGGGCCATCGCCGCGACGCGCGCGAACCACCGGACTCCGGTGCTTCTCATGGCCCCGGCACCCTCGGGGTCAGCGGTAACCGCCGAGGCGTACCGCGTAGGGCCGGGACGGAGTCAGCCGCTTCCGCCCGGGATCGACGGCCAAGCCCAGCGCCTCCAGCGCTTCGACGCCCAGGATGGGTTCGTCCACGTTCCCGACCAGGATCGTAGCCGGGGCTTCCCGACCGTCGATCTCGACCACCGCGATGTCCGCGCCGAGGCGAACCCGCCGGCCGTCGGCCAGCCGGACACGGACCGACCGCCGGGGACGTCTGATCCCGAGCCCTCGCGCCAGCCGCGGGGGGATGACCGAGAGGGTGGCACCCGTGTCCACCAGCATCCGAACCGTGAGTGCCTTGGCCGCCCGGAGGCGGACCTTCTGGTGAATGTGACCCATCGCGCCGTCTGCAGATCCCTTCTACGACCGACGCTAGCAGAACGGGCGGGCCCGAGCAAGCGCCGAGGCGCCAGCACACCACCGCGGTCAGCAGGAGCGCCTTGACACCGCGCCGGGCTCACGGGTAGGCTCGCGCCCGTCATGGCGGAGCCGCGCATCTTCGTGACCTGGCCGATGGAGCTCGAGCCCGAGGCGCGGGCGATCCTCGAGCGCGCGGGCCCCGTGGAGACGAGCCCGAGCGAGGACGAGCTGCCCGAGACCGAGCTCGCGCGACGGGTGGCGGGCGTCGAGGCGCTCGTCCCGACGGGCGCCCACCGCGTGCCCGAGTCCGTCATCGCGGCGGCGCCGCGTCTCCGCGTCATCGCGGTGGCCGCGGTCGGCTACAACCTCGTGGACGTCGCCGCGGCCACGCGCCGCGGCATCCCCGTCACCAACACGCCGGGCGTCCTCACCGAGACCACGGCCGACATGGCCTGGGCGCTCATGCTGGCGGTCGCGCGGCGGCTCGGGGAGGGCGAGCGGTTCGTCCGCGCGGGCCGCTGGCGCGGTGTCACGTGGAGCCTCCTCCTCGGGCGGGACGTCCACGGGGCCACGCTCGGGATCATCGGTCTCGGCCGGATCGGGAAGGCGGTGGCGCGGCGGGCCCAGGGGTTCCGGATGCGCGTGCTCTACCACAACCGGCGCCCCGACCCCGAGGCGTCGGCGCTCGGCGCCGAGTACCGGTCGAAGGAGGACCTCCTCCGGGAGGCCGACTTCGTCGTCGTCACGCTGCCCCTCACGCCCGAGACGCGCGGACTGATCGGCGAGGCCGAGCTGCGGCGCATGAAGCCCACGGCGCACCTGATCAACATCGCCCGCGGACCCATCGTGGACGAGGGGGCGCTGGTCCGCGCCCTCCGCGAGGGCCGCATCGCGGGCGCGGGCCTGGACGTCTTCGAGAACGAGCCTGCGATGCACCCGGGGCTCCTCGAGCTCGAGCAGGTCGTCCTCGCCCCCCACATCGGCTCGGCCTCGCGGGCGACGCGCCTGGCGATGGCGACACGGGCGGCCGAGAACTGCGTCGCGGCGCTGGCCGGGACACGCCCGCCGAACCTCGTCAATCCGGACGCCTGGCGCGGGGCCTGAGGGGCAGGCCGCCACCGCGTGACCGTCGAGGAGGTCGTCGCGCGGGTGCCCGCGTGGCGCGGGGCGCGGCAGGTGCGCGTCACCCCCCTCGAGGGCGGCATCACCAATCTCGGCAACCTCGCCGCCAACGGCGAGTTCGGCCCTGCGGAGGAGCGGGCGCTCCTCGAACGCTACGCGGGCCGGGCGACCGGCGAGGCGATCGCCCGGCTCCGGCTCATGCGGCTCGCCTCGGACCTTCGCGAAGCGATGTGGGGGCTCGTCCAGGCCGGCATCTCGCGTCTGGAGATCGACTTCGCCGGCTACGCCGCGCGCCACTTTGCGCGCTTCGCGACGCGCGCCGCGGCCCCCGAAGTCTCCGGGCGGCTCCCGTGATCGCCGACGTCCCCTGATCATGCCGCGCGCGAAAGTTTGACCGACGCGCACCCCTCCTGTACGATGCGACGGTGATGTTCCGCTCCTGGAAGCTCTGGCTGGCGCTCCTGGTCGTCGCGACGCTGGCCGGCGGCTTCGCGCTCTGGCGCCAGCGCCAGCCCGGCGTCACGGCCACGCTCGATCCCGCGTTCGCCGCCCTCGGCCACGGATCGCGCTCGGTCCGGGTGACGCTCCGCGCCCCGTCCGCCCCGCTCGCCTCGCTCCAGGTCCGCGTGACCCACGCCGGCGCCCAGCGGACCGTCCTCGAGGAGGAGTTCGGGGGCGCGGAGCGGCAGGCCGAGCGGCCGCTCGCGCTCGAGGCCGCGGCCCTCGGGCTCACGGAGGGCGCGGCCGAGCTCCAGGTCTTCGCCCGCGACCGGCTCTGGCGCCCGCGCCCGGACCCCGGGCCCCGGCTCGTCCACCGCTTCACCGTGGACCTCACGCCCCCGACCCTCGAGCTGCGGGCGGCGACCGGGTACGTGCGCCACGCGGGCGTCGGCCTCGCGGTCTATCGCGTGGCGGGCGCGACACGCTCGGGAATCCGGGTCGGCTCGGCCTTCTTCCCCGGGGTGCCGGGGCTCGCGTCGGACCCCGGGGTGCACGTCGCGCTGTTCGCGAGCCCCTACAGCGAGCCGCCCGCGGCGCCGTCCGTGGTCGCGGAGGACGAAGCCGGGAACCAGCGCGTGATCGGCGTCCGGGTCACGTTCCTCCCGGCCCGGTTCCCGAAGGACACGATCCGCCTGACCGAGGCGTTTCTCCGGCGCAAGGTCCCCGAGCTCGCCCCGCAGACGCCCGGAACCGCCTCCCCGGCCGAGCTGCTGGAGGCCTTCCTCCGGGTCAACCGCGGGGGGCGGCAGGCGGCGGAGGCGAAGATCCGGGAGGTGGCGCAGGCCGGCAGCGCCCCGCGGCCGCTCTGGCAGGGGGCGTTCCGCCAGCAGCCCAACAGCAAGGTCTTCGCAAACTTCCCGGAGCAGCGCACCTACCTCGCGGACGGTCGCGTCGTGGACACCCAGTGGCACCTCGGCATCGACCTCGCTTCGCACCGGCACACCCCCGTGGAGGCCGCGAACGCCGGGCGCGTCGTCTTCACCGGGGCGAACGGCATTTACGGCAACATAGTCGTCCTCGACCACGGCCTCGGACTCCACACGCTCTACGGCCACCTCTCCGAGATCGGCGTGAAGGTGGGCCAGAGCGTGTCGAAGGGCGAGCCCCTCGGCCGGACCGGGGAGACCGGTCTCGCGGGCGGAGACCACCTGCACTTCGCCGTCCTGGTCCACGGCGTCTACGCGACGCCGCTCGAGTGGTGGGACGCGCAGTGGATCCGGGACCGGATCGCCAGGCCGCTCGCGGAGGCGGGAATCCGGCTCGAGGGCATCGGCGACGGAGCCGCGGTGCCCGACGCCGCGGCGAGCCCGGCACTGACGCCGCCAGCCGTGCAGCCGCGGAAGAAGCGCTGAACCCCTCGCCCCTGCCCCCTCCCCAGAAGGGGAGCGGGGGTCGGGAAGAACTACCAGGACTGAGCGGCGCGCGCCTCCAGGAGGACCGCCGCCGCAGCCCCCGCCACGGCGACCAGCAGGGCGAGGACCATCACGAGGCGCAGCGGGGGGCCGGCCGGTCGGGACGGACGCCGGAGCCCCAGCCAGCCGAGCAGCGCCCCGTAGACCATCAGACCGGCCGCGAGCGCGAGGTAGCCCAGCCGCAGCGACGTCACACGGCTATTCTCGGCGATCGCCGGCGACGCCGCAAGGGCGCTCAGGCGGACCCGGGCCGAGACCCGAGCAGATCCCCACCGGAGGGGCGGGACGCCCGCGAGGCCGCAGGCCGAGCGCGTCCCGGCGAGATCAAGGACGCAGGCCCGAGGGCGGGGGAGGCGTATGCCGCATACGTTGACCCCGCCCGAGGGCCGAGGACGACGAGATGCGACGGGGATCGGCCCGCGGCTCAGCCGGGCCCGAGCACCTGCCGAACCACCCGCCGAACCTCGTCGAGCGCGAAGGGCTTGCCGAGGCCGGGCACGTCCACACGGGCGAAGAACTCACGCGTCTCCGGACCGAGCGCGTCGCCCGTGACGAAGACGAACCGGCAGCGGAGGTGCGGGTAGCGCCGCTCCACCTCCCGGTAGAGCCCGGGCCCGTCGAGCTCCGGCATCCGCACGTCGCTTAGGATCAGGTCGTACGCGCGCTCCGCGAGCCGCGTGAGCGCCGCGATCCCGCTGGGGGCCACGTCCACCCGGTGGCCGTCCTCGGCGAGCAGGTCCGCCAGGATCTGCGCGATCTCCGGCTCGTCGTCCACGACGAGGACCGTCTTGTCCCGGACCGGGCGGCGCTCGGCGCTCGGCCGCGCCTCCGGCAGCAGCACGGGCGGCGCCTCGACGGGCAACTCGATGCGGAAGACCGCCCCCCGCTCCCCGCGACGGCTCTCGATGCCGATGGAGCCCCCGTGCTCCTCGATGGCCCGCTGGCAGAGCGACAGCCCGAGGCCCGTCCCCTCCCCGGGCGCCTTGGTCGTGAAGAACGGCTCGAAGATGTGCGCCTGGACCTCCGGCGGGATGCCGGGCCCGGTGTCGCCGACCGTGAGCGAGACGCGCTTCTGCGGCGCGTGGAAGCGGGTCATGAAGGTGAGCCGCCGTGGCGGCGGCGTCTGGCGCATCGCGTGATGGGCGTTCGTCACCAGGTTGACGATCACCTGGTGGAGCTGGTGGGGATCGGCCCAGAGCTCCGGCAGACCCGGGGCGAGGTCCTGCACCACCTCGACGTCGTCCACGCGGAGCGGGTAGGCGAGGAGCTCGACGGCCTCCTGGACCAGGCGGTTGACCTGCACCCGCTGGCGCTCGGGGGGGCGCTGGCGGGCCAGGGCGAGGAAGTTCCTCACGATGCGCGCGCAGCGCTCCGCGGCCCGCACGATCTTCTCCGCCCGCTCCGCGAGCGGGCTTTCCTGGACGGTGGCGCTGAGGAGCGCGGCCTGGCCGAGGACGACGGACAGCGGGTTGTTCAGCTCGTGGGCGACCCCCGCCAGGAGCGATCCCATGGCCGCCAGCTTCTCGCTCTGCCGGAGCGCCTCCTCGGCGCGGCGGCGCTGGGTCAGATCGGCCATCGCCCCGATCATGCGGATGGGCTTTCCCTTGTCGTCGTGGACCACGTACCCCCGGTCGAAGACGAAGGAGTACGAGCCGTCGCGGCAGCGGAAGCGGTACTCCCCCGACCAGTGCTGCGCCCCGTGGACGACCACGGCGTCCACCTCGGCGAGCACGCGCTCGCGGTCGTCCGGGTGGACCCGCTCTGCCCACCAGGTGAAGTCCGGGCCCACCTCGTCCGCCCCGTAGCCGAAGAGCACCTGGACCCCCTCGCCCCACTCGATCTCGTTGGTCAGCAGGTTCCAGTCCCAGACCGCGTCGTTCGTCGCCAGCGTGACCAGCCGATAGCGCGTCTCCCGTTCCTGCAGGGCATCCTCGGCCCGCCTCCGCGCGATCGCCACCGCCAGGAGGCGGGCCACGCTCTGCAGGAAGCGGACGTCCTCTGCGCTGAAGTCGCGTCGCCGGGCCGTGTGGGCCCCCAGCACCCCGAACGGACGCCCATCGCCCGGGATGACGACGCTCAGCCCGCTGACCACGCCGTGCTCCAGGAGGAGCGGCGGCCCGCTGAACCGGGTCTCGGCGCCGAGGTCCTCGACGACGACCGGCTCGTCCGTGAGCAGGGTATAGCCGGCCTGGGAGTCGCTGCCCATCCCGACCCGCACCCGGCCGACGAGCCCCTCCCGCCAGCCCACGCCCGCGCGCAGGAGCAACGCTTCCTCCTCCGGCAGGAGCTCGAGCACCTTGCAGTACTCCACGCCGAGCGTCGAAGCGACGAGGGCGACCGCCTCCTCGAAGATGGTCGAGAGCTCCGCGCCCCCCAGCGCCCGCTGCCCGAGCGCGGCGACCGCCGCCTGCTGCGCGGCCCGGGTCCGGAGCTCCGCCTCGCCCTGCTTGCGCTCGGTGATGTCACGCGCCACCCCGATGTGCCCGAGGATCCCCGCGTCATTGAGGATGCTGGTGAAGTTGACCTCCACCCACAGCCGGCTGCCGTCCTTGCGGACGACCTCGGTCTCGAGGGAGGGCGCCACGGGCCGGCCCGCGCGGAAGGCCTCGAGGCGGGCCAGGGCGTCCCGGGCGCCTTCGGGGGTCAGCAGCGCGTCGAGCGACCGCCCGCGGAACTCCTCGATCCGGTACCCCGTGATCGTCTCGCCCCGGGCATTCGCGAAGACGAGCCGGCCCTCGGGATCGAGGAGGAAAACGGCGTCGTTGATGTTCTCCGTGATGAGCCGGTAGCGCTCCTCCGACTCTCTGAGCGCGCGGGTCAGCCGGTACTTCTCGATCGCCTTGCCCACGATCGCCACGAGCTGGTCCATCTCGAACGGCTTGACCATGTAAGCGAAGGCGGCCCCGTTGATGGCCTGGAGCGCGGTGGTCAGCGAGGCGTGGCCGGTGATGAAGATGACCTCCGTGTCGGGCGAGGACTGGCGGATCGCCCGCAAGAGCTCGAGGCCGGAGATGTCGGGGAGCTTGATGTCGACGATGACCACGTCGAAGGCGTGACCGCGGAGCTCATCCAGCCCGGCACCGCCGCGCGTGGCCTTCTGGACGGCGTGCCCGCGCGCGTGGAGGACGTCTCCGAGGGTCTCGCACATCCCCTCGTCATCGTCGATGATCAGGATGTTCCCGGGGGTGATCATCGCAACCCCTCCGGCGCGATGTCCGCAAGCGTCTCCACCGTCCCGACGTCGTCGTCCACCACGAGGACCGAGGGCGGCGACACGGCCCTACGCCTCCCCGCCCGGCCGGGCAAACCGCACCACGAACCGGCTGCCCGCCCGGGGACGCTCTCCACCTCGATGGTGCCGCCGTTCGCCTCGGCGAGGTCCCTGGCGACGGCCAGGCCCAGGCCGATGCCCTTCGCCTTGGTGGTGAACAGCGGCTGGAAGATCTTGTCGGGGTGCTCGGGGGCGATGCCGGCGCCGGTGTCCGCGACCGTCACGGCGACGCCGCCGTCGGCCCGTGCGGTCGGCAGGGTCAGCGTGCCGCCGTCGGGCATCGCCTGCACGGCGTTCGTCACCAGGTTGCCCAGCACCTGGCCCACCTGCTCCGGGTCCACGGACACCCGCGGGAGATCCGCGGCAAGGTCCAGCACGACCCGGGTGGTGCCGGCGACGGGCGTCCGTTCCAGGACGTCCCGGACGACCTCGTTGAGGTCGGTCGTGAGCCGCGTCGGTGTCTTGACGCGCGCGAAGTCGAGGAGGTCGGTGACGATCCGGTTCGCCGTGGCGACCTCCCGCTCGAGGATGGCCAGGTGCTTCCGCACCCGGTCCTCCTCGGGCAGGAAGAAGAGACAGTCGGCCGTCACCGGCGCCGCCCGGCCCCCAGGAGCGCCGCGACCCGCGCCCGGAACTCGGTCACGCCGAACGGCTTCGCGAGGAAGTCGTCGGCGCCGCACGCCCGGATCCGCCCCCCGGCGTCCTCCTCGGGGTAGGCCGTCACGGCGAGGATGTGGATCGACCGGGTCTCGGGCCGGGCCTTGAGCCGCCGGCAGACCTCGAAGCCGTCCAGAAGCAGCATCCGGAGGTCGAGGACCAGCAGGTCCGGGCGGAACGCGCCGACCTCGACCAGCGCCTGGTAGCCGTCCGCGGCGACGCGGACGGCCACCCTCGGGAAGGCGGCCCGGATCGCATCCACGAGGAACGCCCGGAGCTCGGCGTCGTCGTCCACGACGAGGACGCGCGGGACGCCCCGGGCGCGCGGCCGGCGGGGCACCGCGAGCCGCGCCTTGAACGCGAGGAGGTCGCGCTCGGGGATGCGGTGGTGGCCCCCGGGTGTGCGCAGGGCGGGCAGCCGTGCCGCGCGGATCCACGCCTTCACCGCGTTGACGCTGACGCCGAGAGCCGCCGCGGACTGCCCCGTCGTGAGGAAGCGCGGCGCGGCCCGATCAGCCGAGCGCTCGTGCTCACCCATGGTGGCGAATGTGACACTTATGACATCCGTGCCCATTTCGCCCATGTTGCTTATCCGGTTGACTCCACATCATACAACTGGCGGTAGGTGGTCGGC
>CAYQDR010000032.1:0-40103 GCA_964416315.1 uncultured bacterium | reverse complement strand
AGCGGCAAAGAAGTCGAGCCGGGAGATGTCAGAAAGCGTGGGCGCTAACAGCCGGGTCGATTGCCACCGAGGTGCGCACTTCAAGGTTGCTGTTGACGACGTGGCCGAAGAGCTTGTCGGGCACGATGCCCAGGCCTTGGAGGATCTCGTCGGGGACGCCGAGTCCCATCAGCGCCTCCTGAACATTCCGCGAGTCCGATAGAGTCTTGACCGGCAGCAGCAGCCAGCCGAGGTTGAGCGGCTGCCGGCTGTCCTGCTCGCGGTAGAGGGCGTCCTCCCCCACGCCGCTCACTGCCACCCCGGCGCTTCGAAGCGCCATCGGGCAGGTCACCCAGCATGGGCCCTCCCGCGTGGCGACGGGGAACAGGAGCACGTGCGTGTCGCTGAAGGCGGCCAGCCCGGCGAACCCCCCGGCGCTGTCCCTGCCACGCGCGAAGCCGAAGACCGTGCAGATCGGACAGGTCGCCTGCCCGCAGTGCCCGCCTGAGCCATCAGCACGCGGCTGGCCGAGCCCGGCACAGTCTGGATACCTGTTTTTGGCCATCGCCGCATAGGTCCGGTACACGCCAGCCAGGCTCGACCCGGGAATCTTGGGGATCCGCGTGACCGGGTCGCGCACGATCGTGAGGTCCACGCGGCCCAGGCGGGCCCCGCCGGTACCCACGTGGATGGGGTCAAGCGCCAGCCCGACGTGCGGAAAGGCCTTGTAGCTCTCAGGCATGCGTCACCTCACCGATCCGTTCTTTGAGCACCGCCAAGTGCCAGTCGAACGCCCAGGCGAGCGCGCCGTCGGCGGCGGCCTCGCCGACGACATCGAACGCCGCACCGCGCACGGCGAGACGATCAGCCAAGACCGCTCTGGCCAGATCGCGCCAGACCTCTCGCCCGCCGGGTATCCAGCCACCATCGGGGCTTTGCCAAGCCTCCCGGCGCGCCACCAATTCGGCCCACGTACCGTGCAGGGCGCCAAGGCTGGGCGCCGCGCGCTCGATAAGCCGCCATACGTTGCGCATGCGGGTCCACTCTGTCAATGGACGCGTGGCGGCGTGCTCGAACCGGCGCCCCGTGCTGTCGAGGAACACCGTCGCCACGCGCGCTGGCTCTATCCTGATGCCATCGCCCGGCCCCAGGTCCACGGCGTGACGATAGACCTGGCCGTCCGGGTGCTGGAAATCGCGCGGGAAGCGGACGTTGTGGTCTTCGACCGCCAGGTACGGGTAGAAGACGTCGGCCCGGCCATCGGGCAAGGTGACCGGAACGGCGCGCAAATCGGTGCCTTGATCGGCTCGCTCGAGTGTCAGGGCAACGACGCCCGATCGAGCGTCGCGCGCGCTGACGCGCCACGTCTCGCGCTTCGCATCGAGCAGCGCGTGCTCCAGGTTGCGCGCGGCCTCGACGACCGCTTGGAAGGGAAGCTTCTGTGGAAACGCGACCACACCGGCGCGCAGTGGGAGTCGGTCCCAGACCCGGGCGAACTGCTCGTTCCACGCCTCGACCGCTCGATCGAGACAGGCGGAAGCAGCCTCCAGCGGCACCAGGACGCGGAAGCGGAGCGGACTCAGTTCGAGCCGGATCACCGGGTGGTAGGCACCGAGCGCGCCGGCGTCTTTGACCTGCTGCACCCGCAGTATCCGCGGGACGCGGTCGTCACCCTGGAAGCGAATTCCCTTGTCTGCCAGCGCTTCGGCAGCCTGCTCCCCCCGCAGTAGCCGAGCGAGGTTGCAGGCGGTCACGAAGGCCTGTTGCTCCTGGCAATAGAGGAGGCTGACCGGCGCATCACCCAGGTGTCCGTCGTAGAGCTCGCGGTCCTGCCAGCCGACGCTGGCCGAGGCGGCATCGGGGACCAGCGTGATTCGGCGCACCCGCCAGCGGTTGGCGTCGCGGGCCGCGATCTCGCGGAACTCTGCGAGCAGCGCGGTGAAGAACTCCTCGGCCTGGCGCCAAAGCCGGTAGATGCGCCCGGGCGAGGCCAGCTTTCCGAAGAACTGGTGGACGAGCCAGCGGGCGCGCTGCTCGTCGTCGAGCGCGTCCCACTGTGGCGCGTCCGAACGGTCCTCGACGATCTTCCCGAAAAAGGTCGGCCAGTCGTTTTCGTGGCGGTCGGCGCCGTCGCCGGCGTGCCGCATCCGATCACCCCGGTACCCATCCTGGAGGCTGCCGAGCACTGGGTCGTTCTTGTCGTACGTACCCAGCTTTCCGTGGACGTAAGCGGTGAGACTCGAGAACGGTTGGGAGGAGTCGATGGGGTTCGCCTGAGAGCCGAGCATGGGGTTGAACTTCCGCCATTCGCCGATGCCTTGCGCTCGAAGGGCATCAAGTCGGGTGCCCTCCAGCCAGGGCTCGAGGTCGAGGCTCAGCGTGAGAAGCGCCACCCTGCCATCGGTATCAGCCACCTCATCGACCCAGATGGTGTCGGAGTCGAGCTTGCCACCGAGCCAGGCATCGAGGCGGCCCCGCCGGCGCTTCTGGCAGACCCCGCACGGGCGCTGCTTGTCATTCGCGCTGCCGTTGCGCCGCACCAGGCACACCGGGCAGACGTGGCCGCCTCCCGCGCTCCCGGTGATGCTCCACGAGCGGTGAACCGGCACGGCGAGCGCATCGCGGGCCGCGCGCGTCTTCCTGACTATCGGCACGAGGCTCCGCGTCGGCTCGCTAATCCGACAGTACGGCGGGGTTTCCAGCTCCAAGCGTTTCGCGAACTTCTCGACCTCGCCCCCCAGCCACTGCTGCCACTCCTCCGGCCTGAGGCCCGCGGCGGTGCCGTTCGAACGCTCGCCGGGGAACGAGAAGACACACAGGCTCGCATCGCGATAGAGCAGCGAACCGACGGCGAGGTCGACCTCCACGATCTGGCAGACGTCGTCGAAGAAGGCTTCGATGGCCGCTCCAGAGCCCATCCAGTCGCCGATGCGTCCGGCGCGGGCCTCGTAGTGGTCGGTGCCGGTGCCAACGGTCAGCAGGCGCCAGCGCGTGGTCTGCTTGAGGTCCTTCGAAGTCCACGGGAAGCTGATGCCTTCCAGGATCGCTCCGCCCACGGCGCTCTTGAAGAGCGCGGCCGCGACGTAGGACTGATCCCACAGCGTGACCTCGTTGTTGGGCAGTCGCGTCTCGGCGATCGTCGATGAAAACGCGGTTCGCAGGGCGCTTCCCGGGCCGACGGCAAAGTCGCGCCAGCGCTGCCAAGCGCCCACTTCCGCCGTGTTGGTGGTCCCAGGCGTGCCGGGCTCCTCCAGGATGCGCCGGACCTCGCCAAGAACGCGCCGCCAGCCGGGCTCGGTCAGCACCTCGGGCGGGTCGGCCAACAGGTTTCGCAGCGGATGGCCGAAGGCCGAGGAGAGCCACATATGCGTGATGTCCTGGCCGAGGTACTGCGAGGTTGTGCGCGGCACGTTCTTCTCGATGCCCGAGGCCATCCCATGCCCTGCTTGGAGCAGTCCCAGGAGACCGGGGGCGGGGTTGCGGTCAGCGTGTTTCGTTACAAAGTCCGTCAGTATCGGCGGCCAGGCGCTTCCATCGATCGGAAACTTGTCCCTTACCGGTCGCAGCAAATCACACCACGGGAACGGCGGGCTTTCGCGCTCGAACCACCGCTCGTACCTATAGGCACTGGCCTGGCCGCCGTGCTCGCGCAGGAATTCGCCCCGCGCCTTGCCCGTCATGTGAAGCCACCCCACGGCCTCCATGGCTAGGAGCAGCGGCCGGTACTCGCGCAGCTTCTTGGCGGGGCCGAAGTCAGCCATCGTGTGCCCCCACCGCGTTCACCCACGGCTTGACCTTTGTCTTGAGGTCCGCGAGCGCGGTCGCCTGAATTGGCGCCTGCCCGTTTCGATGCGCTGTCCACCGGCTCACGCTGGCAGTGCCCCAGCCGGCCGTGCGTTTGGCCGACATACCGTAGGTCGTCAGCAGCGCCTCGACGGATTCTAGCAGGCGCTCGATGGCCTCCTCGGGCTTCACCTTGTCCCGAGCGGCTGCGCCCGGTAGGGGCGCATACAGCAGACGTAGCGTCCCTCCGGTACCTGCGGGAATCACCTCGTAGTAGATCGGCTGCGTCCCCGCTCGAGTCTTGCGGCTGTGCGGGTTGATCACCATGATGCCGATCCGCGAGAACCAGGTAGGGTAGAACGCCAGCGCCCCCCGTTGGAAGTCCTCTGCCTCGCCCTTCTCGTTGCCGAAGAGGTGGACGATCCACGTGGGTTCCGGCCACCCATCGAGCTTGCCACCGTGCTGTTCGAGGTAGTCATTCAGCCCCGCCCGCATCCGGCACGCCCAGCGCAGCAGCCCCTTCCAGCTCGCCCCGGCCAGGTACGGCACGCCGAACACGCGGTCCTTGCGTACCGGGTTGTCGAGCACATGGAACGGCCGGTCGTCCCTGGAATACCAGGGCGTCTGGAGCGCAAACGCGACCTCGAAGGCGAGCCAGGAGCTGTCAGGAAGCCTGTCGAACGGCGGATCAAGTCGCAGCCAACTCGGCAGCTCTAACGTTCCGGAGGACGCCCGTTGCAGGTACCGGCGCCGCGCATCGTTCCTTTGGTCGTTCCCTCGCGTGGACCAGGAAGTGCACCCGTCCAGGAACCCGGAGGCAAGCCCCGCCGGTAACGAACCGTCGGTGGGGCAGGCGGCTTGCGACGCCAGTTCGGCGTACAGATCGAACGTCATGATGCCGCTCCGCGGTGTGTCGTGAGACGTGCGAGGATCGCTTCGCCCGTGACGAAATCGCTTGGCCCGAGACTTCCCCACCCTTGCGCCAATCGTTGCTTCATCTGATCGAGGGTGACCACGTCTGGGTTGACGAACCCACAGGTCCGCGGCGGCTCCTTGAAGCTGAAGACCTTCTTGCTCTCCTGCTGCCTACCGGCGAGCCACCGCTCCGCCTGCTCGTTGCTCGCGAGCTGCTGGCCCTGGTGCTTGGGCTCCTTTCGGCCGAGGACCTTGTTGAAGGTGCTTTGATTGGCGCTCTGACGCGCGAGGTGCCTTCCGTTTACGCACCAGAAGTTCGTGAGCGATGCCCACGCGGACTCCTTCTGCTGTGGGTTTCGCCAGCGACCGTCGCGCACGTAGCTTTCGAGCTCGGCCCGCGACCGCATTTGGATGCTTGGTCGCTCCTGAACCTCGACGAGGCCGTAGTCGCGGTGATGTGGTAGGCCGCCACGAGTCGCTTCGTCGGACGGCTTGAGCACCGTCTTGCCGCCGATAGCGCCGCAGTCGGCAATGAGTCGAATCGTCAGATCGAGCAGCGCCCACTCCTCCGCGGCGATCGGCCGGAGCGGAGGTTGAACGCTACGTTCCTCCTGATGTGGTCCTGCGGGATCGCGCCGCTGCCGTCCCGCACCTCGAACCGGAACTTGCGCGCCCAGCCGGTGCAGCCGAAGAGTTCGCAGACGACGCAGCGTTTGCTTTGCTGCCCAGGACAACGATTCCCCTCTTCCGATGGATCGCACGCGGCCCCGCCTAGACCGCGGGCCAGCACCTCGAACCACCAGCGAATGGATCCGAGAAACCCGGTGGGGATCGTGCGCTGTCCCTTTCCCTCGGCGTCGCCGGTCCACAAGTCGGTGAGCGCCTTCAGGCGCCATTCCTTGGCAAAGTCGTTCATCGCGCCGCCTCCATCATCCGATGCGATCGATCCGCTCCCACAGGGCCTCGATCGCTTGCCGCAGCAGCGCATCCTTCTCGCCCGGCGATTTTGGTCCGACACGGCGACCCTGAAGGCGTGTTCCCGAGGTGGGCCAACGTAGTCACAGTCGTTCGTTCCAGTACATCCTTCCTCAATGCGGCGAACGCCGAATCGGGGACGTAGGTCCCAAATGCCTGCGCGAAGTCGATCGGTATTCCGCCGGCCAGTTCAATTCAATCCTCAGCGGTCGGCCACGCCCGGTGGCGCCATACGTCTGGCAGGCCTCGCAGTAGGCCTTGCGACCGTCACAGGGGCAATGTGGATCCTTCGGGTCGTGATTCGAAGGATCGCAGCAACGGTGACCAAACGCCCGCTGGATAGCCTCATACCACCACCGCAGCCAGCCCACGATACCGGTGGCTCGGGCGACCTCCGACGTCGCGTCCACTCCGTCCGTCCAGAGGGGCGTCAGGGTTTCAAGATTGATCGTCCTCGATTCAGGCATGCCGCCTTCTTCCCCGGGGCTTCGCCTGCGCGGCGCTGTCAGGCTCATCGACCGGAGCCGCCCCGGCTGGAGTAAGTCGCCGTGGCACGTGCACCCGGTCCTCGCCGGAGAAGACGAACCAGTCGTTCCGGATCTCCGCCACGCGGAGAACCAGATGGGGCGGGATGGGCACGGGTTCGTAGGCCGTGATCTCCCCCTGGACGTCGAGAGGGTTGACGGCGTGGGTCGGCCGCACGGCTTCCTCGACGAACCGAGCCCCCGGTGTCTTGACCTCCGTCCACTCGAGCCGGACCGGGCAGCCCTTCTTGCCAAGCCGGATCACCGCGGGCGGCGCGAACGAGGCGCGCGCGAAGAGGTAGAGGTCGAACCCGACGCCGGCGCGATCGGACGGCCCATCCGCCCAGATGGGATCGAGAACGAGGCGCCAGCCGAGGCCCGGGCTGTTGGCGCCCCGTGGCGCGTCGTCGGTCCGGAGCGTCCGCGAGTTGACAGCGTTCTGGGTGAAGCGCGTGCGCGACACGAGCCCGCGCGGGCGGGCGGGCGTCGCGTAGGCCGGCATGGCGTCGAGGTCGGCTGCGTAGCGCGGTCTGCTTCCGGCGTAGAGGCCGTACGAATACCCCGAGATCGCGTAGCTCAGCGCGTAGTTGTGGATCACGGGCAGGGTGGCGGCGGTCTTGGAAATCTCCAGGGAGGAGAACCACAGGTAGTCGTGGTTGTAGAGCCGCCCGGCGTAGAGGCGGAGACCCCGAGCCCCGAGATCGAGAGCCTCACTCACCGCGGGTCCCTACTTCTTCTCGCCTTGGGCCCGGCGGTACGCCGCCACATCGCCGTAAGCCTTGTCGAGGAAGGCGCGGTCCAGTGCCATCTCCGCACACTCGCGTACCACGGCGTCAACCTGGCTCGGCGTCAGCACCACGATGCGGTCCGGATTCCCCGCGATCGCCTTGTACTTCTCGTTCAACAGCTTGGTCAGCTCCGAGGGGTCGAGAGCCTTGTGATCGTAGAGCTCCAGGGTCAGCTCCAGCGGCGTGATGACTTCTTCCCAGCCAGCCACGATGCCGAAGAACGTGTTGCGACAGTCGCCGCCGGTACGGGACTCGGCGCCGTAGCTCCTGGAGGCGAGCAGCGTCTTCACCACGAGGATCAACTCCTCGCGCGTCACCGCCTTCAGGCTCACGATGGAAGGGAACACGCTGGCCGGCTTGACGACGTGCCGGCTGCCGAGCGCCTGACCCGTCCTCTGGTCGAGCTCGCCGACGGCGTTGAACGTGATCTCCTCGGAGATCTGGTCGAGCGGCAGCAGCGAAAAGGCCGTCGCGTACTCGATCCGGTGCTTGATGTTCGCCTCCTCGCCGAGGGCGCTGCCGCCGTAGAGCCCACATCGCGGACACGCGAGACACAGGTTGTCCTTCAGGTAGCACCCGTCGCCGTTCTTCCCCGAGGGCACATCCTTTCGCGTCTCGGCGCCCGCCGACCTGAGGAGATACTCCAACTGCCGCGACTCCGCCGCCTTCTGCTTTGAGCCCAGGAACGCGACCCGCTTGACCACCGTGGCCCGATCGCTTTCCGATAGCGGCGTGTTGACGGAGTTCAGCTCCCGCGTTTCCTCCGTCCTCAACACGGTGTAGTCGAGGATTTCCCGGAGAAGCAGCAGCTGGATTGTCTCGGCGCCGATCAATGGCGCCGGCCTTTCGACCAGATAGCCCTTGAGCACGTCCAGCGCCGGCATCTACTCGTCCTCCTCTTCTGCGACCGCTGCACCCTGCGCCTCCCAGAAGGCGGCGATGTCCTGCTGCCTGGTCGAGGCCCGCTTGCCCTTCGAGCCCTCTGACTTACGTGGCAGGTAAGGGTCGTCGAAACTACCTATCTCCTCGCCCCAGGCCTCCGATAGCTTTGTCTCACTTCCGTACTTGTCGCGAAGGAACCCGATCCAGGCTCGGCGTCGGGCCTCCTTCGATTCGAGCGCCTTCTTGCGAAGATCGTAGTAGAGGCCGTAATCGAGTCGGTCGAGGAGGCGGTCATGTGCCGTGACAGGAGCTTCGGCCAGCATCCCGACCAGTTCGTCGATCCCTTTCTCCAGGGCTTCGAGACCTGTCGGCGAAGGATTTCTTCCCGTCGCCTCGTGGACCCGGATGGCGTAGCCCTTGAGGGAGGCGGGGTCGCGCCGTCCGCTCTTGACCTCGCTCAGGATCTTGCCGACCGGACCCATCAGGCCGTGCTTGGAGCGGGTCGACTTTCGGGGCGCCTCGTCGAGGTACCGGGCGAACGCTCCTCTTGCAGCGTCGATCCGCGGCTGAGCCCTGTCGATATCGAATGGCTGGATCTGAACGGTGATGGGCACTCTCACAGGCGCACCTCCTTATCGCGAGCTGTCTGAAATGCGGGCAACTGCTCGATCAGTCGCAGGTGACGCGGGGTCAGGCTTCTGCCGCCCCCTTCCTCGATCCGACGGGCGATCTTCTCAGGCGGGTCGGCGGTCAGGATCTGGTACAGGGCGGAGCGGGCCGGCAGTCCGGTATCCCGCGCCAGCAGGCTGGCGGCCCCGATGGCCCCAAGCCAGCGCTTTACGTCAGTTACAGGCAGCCACTCGTACCCCACGAGCGAGCGAATCGCCGGCACCGGCGGCACGTGTGCCGCCCCGGCTCCGCCGCGGAAGTCCACCGGCTCGCTCTGCTTGTGAATCGCCACCGAGGCGTCGAAGACCAGGCTCAGAACCATGGCCACGTAGAGGCGGCGAAGCGCCTTGCTGGTCTCTGATTCCTCGGCGCCGGCTGCGACCTCGTAGGTGAGCGGGATGAAAATCAGGTTTGGCGTCTCGCAGATGAGGGAGATCGTCTCGTAGAGGCGAAAGACCTCCCGGCGAATCGACGAGAACTCCTGCTGGACGACGCGACCTTCGACGAGAGCCTCCACCGCGGCTTCCCACGTGGGGAACGACTGGCCACACGCAATGTTGAGAGCGTCCAGCCTGTCGTCGAACTCTTCCTTGAGCCGCTTCGTCGCCTCCCGGCGCCGCTTCTTCTGGGTGTCGTCGGTGAACCGGTAGCTGAAGAGGTCGAGCAACTCTCCAGGCTCCAGGTTGAAAGGATCGCGATCGCCCAGACGCCGGGCTGCCTGGTCGGTGAAGGCCAGCGAGAAGCCCGACTCGAGGTTACCAGCCTCGCCCCGCATCAGCCTCTTCGCCGCCTCGACCCATTCCTGGACTTTCCGGACCAGTCGCTCGCCTCTCTCGGGTCCCACGTTCAGCCGTGGCAACAGCGTGATCAACTCCGCGGGGCGGTCACCCAGGAGGATCTGGAGAAGGAGCCGCTCGTAGTAACAGGTAGTGCAGACCATGACGTAGCCGAACGAGCCGTGCGCCACCCCGCGGTTGGTGTGTGTCTGTGGGTTATCGACGAAGTCGGCCGATGCCTTGATCCCCTTCGGCAAGTCAAACGCCGCGTTGCAGATCGGACAGAGGTAGATCCCCTTGGCGCTCTCCTTTCCGGCAAACGGCTTCGATTCTGCGTAGTGCTTCAGCTGGCCCAGCGCGAGGGTTTGGACGTCGCCGCGCCCCATGGGAGTCAGAAGGTCTTGGATGAACGCGCCAGCCATCGCCTGGGAAAGCCTGTCCCTCGGTGAGGGCCGACCGACGGCCGAATAGACGTGCCGCGCGATCCCGTCGAGGAGATCGGTCAACACCTCCAAACGGGTCTGAGGAGGCAGCTCCGCAACTTCTTGCACCTCGGGATGGTTGACAGCTTTGCCGGGAAGAGCCCAGAAGTAGTCCACGGTCTTGACCATGTCCTTGGCCGGCATGATCGTGGATGTGGACTGAAGCGCGGCCCAACTGCCGGCGCCGAACGTCTTCTCGTAGCGGCTCTTGGCCAGCGTGGCTCCGTCCTCGCCGACCGCTTCGACCTTGTCCGGGTCCATCATGGCCTTGAAGAACTTGAAGACCAGCATCTCAGGCTGCGCGACGGAGATCCGCCCGGCCTCGCCCTCCACCCGGTCATCCGTCGGGGTTGACTTTCGGCCCCTCAGCTTCCAGTAATCCTCCACCACCTTGCGTTTTGCGCGCAGCGGCTTCCGGGCAAAACTCTGCGGGCCGATCTTGCTGGCTGCGCTCTGGAGATACTGCCGGGACTCGGCGAAGGAGAGGAGATCCGGCTTGGGGAGAATATTGCCCGTCGGGCTTCCGACCATGAGAGGAGTCACGTCCCGTGCAATAGCCGCGTCGATCTCTGCCTTGAGGGCGTCGCGAATTTCCTCCGACGATGGCTCGGCGGTGCCCTCGTTCGGGCCGGCGCCATAGACGGTGGCGGTGGAGAAATACAAGAGCGGCTTCCACCCGCGCTGCTGGAACGCAGTCCGGGTAGCGCGGTGAAGAAAAGTAGTCGAGACGCCTCGCACCGCCACCTCGTGCCGCGCGACCTTCAGATGGTGGCCGAGCGCGGGGTCTCGCGTCACGGTGTCTGCGGCGTCGGCTGCGCTGCCGGCGGAGCAGAAGTGGTCGAGCGCCTTCACCAGGGTGGCGAGGGTGAGAAATCGGTCCGAAGCGCCGGACAGCATGGCCTCCATGATGGCGCCGTCGCTCCGGCCGGGCCGGCTGTGGTGGAACTCGGCGCAGTGGGCCATGATGCGCTGGACCGACTCGCTCAGTTCCTCGAACCCCAGCGCGGCGCACAGCTCGGGCACCACTGCCCGCGTCAGTTCGGGGAGGACGTGCGGCACGGCATGGCCTGGCCGGGGGTCGTGGATGTAGGCCTGCCACACCTCGGCCTCTTTCCCGACGTCGTGAGCGAGGACCGCCACAGCCAGGATTCTCTGCTCCGCCTCTGTCAGGCCGTAATGTCGGGGAGACGCCAAGATGGGCAGCAGCTCAAGAAGGACATCCAGCTCGATCAGGCTGTGCTCGAAGAGGCTCTGCTCGTACTCCCGGCGCTTGGCGAGCTTCTGCCGCCAGCCCCTGCCGGCCATCCATTGCGCCGCCCGCTCCAGGAGATCACGCCGATCCATCTCTCCTCTCCCGTCCTAGACGGTCCGCGACCCAATTCTCATCGCTTCCGCTCCGGCGGCGGCGTGGTCGGCTCGATGCCCTCCTCGGCCAGCCACTCCAGCATCGCCTCCCGCACCCGCGCGTCGCGGAAGCGGAACCACCGCTCGCGCTCGGCGGGGAAGTCGAGCAGCACGTTCTTGAGCCGGCGGAAGGCGCCGCGGCCGTCGAGGGCGACCTCCAGCCGGTCCCGCAGCCGGGCGTCGCCGACGGACGACGCAAACTCCGCCATCCAGCCGTACTCGACCGACGACCCGAGCGGCTCGACGGGGAGCAGGTGGTCCGCCTCGAGCCCGGCGTCGAGCTCGTCCTCCGAGGGCCAGTCATCGTCGTCACCGAAGCGGTCCACCGGGACCATCTGGACCTCGCCCGTCCTCAGGTCGAGGTAGCAGCTCCACTCGGCAGAGTTCGCGGTCAGCGCCATCTCGAGATCACCCCAGTTCACCGGGACTCGCCGCCGCGATCCCCCGGTCGGCGGTTCGTCCTCGCCCAGCCAGGCCAGAATCCGCTCCCGCTCCGCCGCCTCGAACTCGTGGCCGTAGAAGCGCAGGAACAGCGCCCGGCGCAGCGCGGCGGAGGAGACCAGGGGATCCTTCTCCAGTATCGATGCCCGGACCAGTGCCTTGGCCGTCGCGTGCATCGAGCAGCCCATCTTGAGGCGTTCCTCGGGCGAGCGCGCGAGCAGCATCGCCCGGTAGCGCTGCATGACCTCGGGCGGGGTGTCAGTCACCGCGCGCCTCCCGGTACAGGGCGCCGAGTCCGAGGCGTTCGGTCCAGTGCGTCAGGTATTGCCGGTCGAGGTCGGGCACCGATCTCACCAGATTGCGGACGTCGGCGAGCTGGACCTCCGAGCGGCTCTCCCGCATCCAGTCGAGCTTGGAGATGATCAGGTCCTCGGGCGCAACGAGGGCGAGGCCGTGGCCCTCGATGGAACCGCGCCGCCGGCGCGCGAACTCCGTCTGCCGGTACTCGCTGTCCTTGCGGACGATGCAGTCCACCTTGACCACGTGGGCCTGATGGATCAGGTTGAACACGCCTCTGCCGGCGATGGCGGCCTCCACCGCGTCCCGGTCGAGGTAGAACTCGCCCTCGAAGAGCGCGCGGAACCGGTCGGCGTCGCCAGCCGACAGCTCCACGACGAGGTCGATGTCCCGCGTCATCCGTGGCACCGCATAGTAGCTCGCCGCGACCGACCCGGTCACCATGTACGGGATTCCTGCGGCCTCGAGTCGCCCGGTGACGATCCTGAGGACCTCCAGCTCCTCGGTCACCCAGTCTCCCGAACACCCGTGACAGGGAAGGTCACACCAGGCGGACCCTCGCCGCCTTCCTCCGGAGGCCTGCCGCGAACCGGCGGTCGGCGGTCCAGAGCTCGCCGCCCGTGAGCTCGGCCAGCGCCAGGTACATCGCGTCATAGGCGGTCGGCAGGTTCAACCGGCGTGCCAGCGCCCATGCCGTGTCCTCGATCCCGTGCGGGTGGAGCAAGGACACCGCCTGACCCAGGAACGCGGCGATCGCGGCGTCGCCGGCCTCCGGGGGCAGCTCCCGGCGAAACACCTTGTTCCGAAGCACCGACACGACCTCGCAGGCAAGGAGGAACGGGGCGGTGATCTCCGCGTCCCGCTCGATCCACTCGCGCCACAGGCCGCGGACGGCCTCGCTTCCCTCCTCCGGAAGGAGGAGCTTCAACATGACGCTCGCGTCGATCACCACGCCCCGCTCAGCCACGCGCACGCAGTCGCTCGCCTCGCAACCGCTGGAGGTCGCCCAGCGAGTCGGTCAGCCGGAGTCCCTCCAGGGCCTTCCGGACCCGATCCGCCTGGGTGAGTGCCAGCCACCGCTGCGCTTTCGAGAGCCGGCCCGGCGCGACGCCCTCGAGTCGCTCGAGGTCTCCGACGCTCACCAGCGCGGCCTTGGGGCGCCCGCGGGACTCGATGATGACCCGCTCGCCCCCGTACGCGACCGCGTTGACGAGACTCGACAGCCTGGCCTTCGCCTCCCCGAGGGGAATCCCCTTGGTCATCGTCCATCAGCCCCCTTTGACCTTTTTGGTCATTGTGGTCATCAGGATACCGGGCGTCGATCCCCCGGTCAATCGACGGCCTCACCCCGGGCGGTCCAGGCCGAGCTCGCCCCACATCCAGCCGAAGTCGTAGGCCGGGCGGCCCGCGAGGCGCTCGCGGGCGGACAGGCTCTCCATGTCCTTGAGGAGCGCGACGACGCGGGGCCGGCCGGCCTTCGTCCGCGCGGCCTCGCGGGGGGTCTGGCCGCCGAGGGCCGGGAGGGATGTATCCACCCAGGCGCGGTAGTGCTTGTCGTAGTAGGCGCCGAGGAGCTCCGCCTCGACTTCGGGGGGGATCGCGTCGGCCTCCCGCGCCGGGGGCGCCGGCCGGCGCGCCATGGCCCGCTCGACGCTCTCGAAGCCGGTGGCGCGGTACCGCACGACCTCCCCGGCGAGGGCCTCGAGGAACGCGCGGCCCCGCTCGGCGCGCGCCTTCGACGTGGTCTCGAGGACGACGCGGCCCTCGTCGAGGACGAATGTGCCGAGACCGCGGCGGAACTCCTCGCCGCCGCCGGCCTCGAACCAGGCGTAGCTGCCGTCCTCCTGCCGGTCGAGGTCCGGATGGCTCCCGAGCGCCCGGTCGAGACCCTCGCGGTCGCGGACGTCGAAGACCGCGCTGGCGAAGACCAGCTCGTCGCCCTCGGCGGTGCGGAAGGCGAGGCGCGAGGCCAGCACGACGTGCTCGATCCACCACAGGAAGTAGACGGAGCCGAAGCGCTTGAAGAAGTCCACGTCGTCCCCCGGGACCCGGCGGCGGAATCTCCGGTGGAGGCCGCGGAGCTCCTTCATGATCGCGTCCTTCGCGCGCGCGGGGTAGAGGTACGGGGCGCCGTCGAGCAGCGGGATGCCGGCCGGCCCGAGCATCACGCGGGCCGCCAGCACGTCCCACTGGACCACCTGGCGGGTGGCGAGCCGCTCCTGCACCCGGATGCGCTTGCCGGCCCAGAGGTCGAGGAGGTCGAGCCCCTCGTCGAGCCTGACGCCGACCACCTCGTAGGGCCGGAGGTGCGTGAGGCGCGCGCGCTCGAGATAGCGCCGCTCGCCCGACCGGAGCCGCCGGCCTTCCCGCTCGAGGAACAGCTCGACCAGCGTGCGGCCGCTCTCGAGTTTGCAGTCGGTGGTGAACCAGTCCTGGAAGAAGGCCTCGCCCTGCTCCCGCACCTCGGGCCGCTCGTCCCCGGGGATGAGGCCGAGCGCGCCGCCCCAGAAGCGCCGCTCGGCGGCCGCGCGGTCCCCGTCGAACTCGCGACGCCAGCCGAATCGTCCGAGCGCGACGAGGGCGTCCTGGCGTTCGGCCGGGGTCCAGGCGCCGCTCGGGGTGCCCGCGGCCAGCAGGCAGCACTTCTTGTACTTCTTGCCGCTCCCGCAGGGGCACGGATCGTTCCGGCCGGCCGCCGTCATCCCGTCGCCTCGGCACCCGCGCCGAGCGGCTCGAGCCGGTACCGGCCGAGCCCGAACGTCGCGCCCTTGCCGACGTGCACCCACTGCCCGAAGACGAGGTAGGGCCAGAAGGGGGCGAGGTCGCCCTCGTAGGTGGCGGCGCCGACGAGGCCGGTCCACTCCATCCGGCGGCCCTGGCGCGCCGAGTACCGGGCCCACGCCGTCCAGCGTGTGGCGTCTTCCGCGAGGCGCACGGCGCGCGCCTGGTCGATGAGGCCGCGGAAGTCGATGTCGAGCGGGACCCCCGCGTGGAAGCGCGCGAGGGAGGACAGGCGGCCGAGGAGCCGGCGGACGAGCACGTGGAACTCGGGCCGGCGCGCGACGGCCCCCTCGTGCGTGAGGCGCGTCTGGGTCAGGAACCGGACCTGGATCCGCCCGTCGGGGCACGGCACCGCGGTGCAGTCGGCGAGCGTCAGGGCGCAGTCGTGCGGCCGCACGAGCGCGTCGGCGGCCGTGTAGACGGTCGCGCTGGCGCCGGTGAGCGGGTGCGTCGCGTCGATCCGCGCGAGCGCGATCCCACGCCGGCCCCGCCCGATCCGGTCCACCTCCCGCAGCGTCACCACGAAGTGCGGGAAGAACTCCCGCGCGCGCCCGACCAGCGTGAGGTCGAAGGCGACGGCGCTCCCGGGCGCGTACTCGCGCGCGCCCGCCGGCGGCGGGGCCAGGACGAAGGGGCGTGGGATCTCCTCGTGGGTGCGGAGGGCATCGGCGTCCGGCGGCGGCGCCGTCTCGAAGACCAAGTGGTAGGGGCACGCGGCGGGAACCGGGCAGGGCTCACCGGCGCGTGCAGGGCAGCAAAGCCGCCGGAACGCCTGCCCGAAGGCGCCCCTCAGCGTCGAGCCGAGGTAGGCGGGGAGGTCCAGCGGCTCGAGCGCCTCGAACGTCACGCGGTAGCACGCCAGGGCGAGCGCCCGGTCGACCGCGAGGGCCGGCACGCCGGCGCGGTCGCTCACGGGAGGCGCTCAGCGGCGCCCGCGCTCACGCCGGGCGCCGGGCCAGGGCGTGGGGCCGTCTGCGACGGCGCGACGGCAGCGCCACCCACGTGCCGCTCGCCTCGACTCGCGCGGGCGGCTTGCGCGAGGCGGCGAGGGCTGCGGCGAGCCTGGCCGCCTCCGCGCGGAGCGCTTCGCGCAGCGAGACCGGCGCGATCACCTCGGCCTCGGCACCGAAGCCGAGGAGCCACCGGCGCACCTCGACCGCGTCGGCGACCCGTGCCGTCAGCTCGAGCCGGCCGCCGGGCAGCTCGCGCAGCCGCTGGGTCGAGTGCCAGAGCCGCTCCCGCACGTATGGCGCCACGGTCGCGGCAAAGACCACGCCACCGTGACCACGTCGCCCCCGATGAGGCCCCACGCGCTCCGCAGGTACTCCTCCACGTCGAATCCTGCCGGCACCGTGAACGTCGCGTCCAGCGGTTCCACGACGCGGATCCGCTCCACGGCGAAGACGCGGACGGCCTCGCGGAGGTGGCAGTAACCGACCAGGTAGAGGCCGCCGTTCCAGTACGTTAGATGGTAGGGGTCGACGCGCCGCACGGTCTCCACGCCGCGGCTCATCGAGTAGTACCGGACGCGCAGCGCGCGGCACTCTCGCAGCGCCTGCTGGATCAGCGGGAGATGCTCGGCCGCCCCCGCCTGGAGCTTGGCGCCGAACACGCGGGCGCCGACCCGCTCGGCCATCGCGTCGAGCAGGTCCAGGGCGCGCGAGCCCAGGAGCGCGCGGAGCTTGGCGACGAGCGAGGCGATCGCGGGCCCGAGCGGGCTCGTCCCGGCGGGCGCCAGGAGCCTCTCGCTCAGGATCAGCGCGACGACCTCGTCGAGGGTGAGCGGCACCGGAAGGCCCTGGTGGAAGCCGGTCTCGACCCGCCAGACCCCCCGCCGGCCGTCGTCGGCGCGCTCGTCGTACATCGGAAACCCGGCGTCCTGGAGCGCTCGCAGGTCGCGCCAGACCGTCCGCGCGGCGCACCCGAGCTCGCGCGCCGCGGCGTCGATCGTGAGCCCGCCGGGCCGGCTCACGAGCTGGAGCATCCGCCATTGCCGGACGACCTGGTTGCTCCGGGGCATCGGCGCGTGGCGCTATTCTCGCCGCGCCCAGCCCCGGCGTCAACGACCGGGAGCGAATTGCGGTGGCGGGCCCCCCTCACCCTGCCCTCTCCCCCGGGTGGGGGAGAGGGTGATGCTGCGCCCGCCGCCCGATTCTCGCCGATCAGGGGAGTCCCCGCAAACGCAGAGGCCGGAATGGATCGCAGGAAGCCGCGGCCCCGCACGCGGGGTGCTCAGGGGGAGCGGCCGACGGGCCGGGGCGAAGCTGGCTGGGCCGCGGGATGCAGGACCCCGATCGCCCAGGCGAGGTCGAGGCGCTCGCCGAGCCAGCTCGGGCACCCCGTCCGCGCGTCGATGGCGAGACCGCGCGCCCGATGCGCCGCCACGAGCGCCTGCACGGCGTCTCCCGGAACGGCCGGCGGCGCCGGAACCTCGGGGATCGGCCGGCCGCTCGGCGTGCGGAAGCGCAGCGTGCCGTCGGCGTCGCGCGCGACCTGGTAGCCCTCCTCCTGGACGACCCGGTGATGGCGCCGACAGAGCAACGCCAGGTTCTCGAGCCGGGTGGGGCCCCCGTTCGCCCAGTGGTGGAGGTGGTGCCCCTGGGCGTGGCGCGCCCCGCAGCCCGGGAAGCGGCACCCCCGGTCCCGGGCCTCGAGCGCCCGCCGGAGCGCCGGCGGGATCGTCCGCGTCCGGCGGCCCACGTCGAGTATCGCGCCCTCGCCGCCGTGCCGCATCACCACCCGCGTCGCGTCGCACGCCAGGCGGCGGGACGTTTCAGCTGAAACGTGGACGCCGTCCTCCAGCGCAGACTGCCCGGCCTGGTCCGGGTCGGCCAGCGCGGCGGCGTCCACGTGGACGACTACCTGGTACCGCTCGCTGCCCGGGCCGGGGTCGAGGCCGTGCTGAAGAGCGGCCTCCGCCACGAGGGCGAGCGCGTCGGCCTGCTGCTGGCCCTGTGTCGGCGGTTCCGCCTCGGGCTCGTCCGGCATCGGCGTGGCCCGCCGCCGCTGGTACAGCGCCTCGCGCGCGGTCTCCAGCGCGCGCATGAGCAAGGCCCCGACTTCCGGCTCGAGCCGCCCCCGCACGACCATCATCCCGTCGTCGTCCGGATACACCTGGAGCGCCCGCCGCGCGTGGCGCGCCGCCGCCTCCTGCGCCTCGGCCAGCCGGTCCACTCGGCGCCACGCCCGCACGATCCGCTCGACGTGGGCCGTCGTCCCCGCCCGCCCGACGGCCAGGAGCCGGGCTTCCGTCTCGGGGGTGGCCACCCGGGTCAGCGCTCGGACCTTCGAGTAGGACAGCTCGCCGCGTGCCAGGGCCGCGGCCAACTCGGGCAGTTCGCCGAGCGCCCGGGCCACCCGCACGCGCTCCCGGGCCGCCCCCAGATCCAGGCCGACCCGCCAGCTCAGCCACTCGGCGCAGGAGCGGCAGCCCTGCTGGGCCCAGCCGCCCCGCGCGTCGAACTCCCGGAGCAGGGTGAGGAGCCGCGCGGTGGCGGCATCGAGGTGAGCCGAGAGCACGGCGATCTCGTCCCCGAGCCGGTCGAGGTCCGCCGCGGGGGGCGATGGCGTGGGAGCCGTGGTGTCGGGCATCACCGGTCCTCCTCTTGCGCGGACTCTACCATGCGATGCTCGGGCCACCTGGCAGGCCCCAGGACGGCGGATCGCGGGGGCGGGAATCGTTTTGGAGTTCGGCGCCGGCCGCGCGCGGTGGGACGGGCCGGGGCGGGCCGCTGGGCGGGACTCGCGGTCGACTCCGCGACCGCGATCAGACCCGCGTCGAAAATCCTGTCAAGCGAAAAATGCGGCCCGAGGCCTGAGCGGACGGCGCCGGCCTCCTTCGGGCCCCCTCACCCTGCCCTTTCCCCCAGCGGGGGAGAGGGGGCCTGACAGCGGAGCCGCAGCAGCGCGACCAGGGTCCCCGCGTCCACGATCTCGCCGGCGTCGATCATCCGGTAGGCCTCGGCGATCGGAAGCGCGACGACCTCGATCTGCTCATCCGGCTCGAGCCGGCGCGGCACCGGCGTGAGGCCACGCGCGACGAAGAGGAAGAGGCGGTCGTCGGTGAGGCCGGGATCAGCCAGGACCTCACCCAGCGGCTCCAGCCGTCGCGCTTGGTAGCCGGCCTCCTCGATCAGCTCCCGGCGGGCACAGGCCGCCGGCGACTCGCCGGGCTTGACCGTGCCGGCCGGGACTTCCCACAGGGCCTGGCCGACGATCGGATGAAACTGGCGGAGCAGCACGACCCGCCCGTCGGAAAGCAGTGGAACAACGACCGCGCCGGCCGGGCAGCGGACCGCGTCGAGCGCAACCTCCCGGCCGTCAGGCAGGCGGTGGTGCTCTCGCCGGACGTGGACGCGCCGGCCCCGATACTCCGGCGGATCCTCGGTCAGGCCAGGGCCTCCTCGAGGACGCGCCCCTGCACGGGGCCCGCATCCACGCCCGCGAGGCGGCAGAGGGTGGGCATGAGGTCCACGGTCTCGGCCCCCCGCAGCTCGACGCCCGGCCGCACGCCGCACCCGGCGAGGAGCATCGGGATCCGCTGCTCGTGCTTGGAACCGTGCGAGCGGAGCCCGCGCTCGTCCCGCGCCGCCGGGCCGTCGGGCCAGATCCCGAGCGCGACCTCCCGGGCTCCCCAGCAGATCAGGTCGCCCACGCGGTCGGGCGGCAGGCGGTCCCGGCCTGCCTCCTCCCGGCTGAGCACGTCGTCGATCCCCGCGACCTGCGCGAGAACCGCCTGCGCCTCCCGGGCCACCCCGGGATCGTCGAAGTAGAGGTAGAGCGCGCCGCCGAGGTCCCGATGGTGCGCGAAGAGGCCGTCGCGGATGAGCGGCACGCCGTGGGCGTGGAGGCCTGCCTCGGCGAGGACGCGGACCGGCGAGACCGAGCGCGACTTGGCGTTCATGCCGTGGTCGGCCGCGAGGACGACGACCGACTCCGAGAGGTCGTAGGCCTCCACGAGCTGCCCGAGGATCTCGTCGCTCTCGGCCAGGTACGCCTGCATCGCGGGCTCGTCCGGCCCGAGCTTGTGCTGGGGGTAGTCGGTGGTCGCGACGTAGAGGAAGTCCGGATGCTCCCGGAGGGCGACCTCGCGCGCCATGCGCAGCACCCACAGGTTGATTTCCAGCGAGAAGATGTCCGGGGGCGCGCCGACCGTCCGGCGGTACCCGTCCGGGTGTGTCTTCATGTCCACGCAGGAGTCGAGCCCGCGACGGAGGAGCTTCGTCAGCTTCTCCTTGGCCGTCACGAGCGCGGTGGACCAGCCCGCAGTCTTGAGGCGCTCGAAGAGCAGCGGCTCCCGCACGAAGGTCACCTGCTCCATGAAGACCTCGGTCCGCGTGGTCCGATCGTAGTAGAAGTTGGTCGAGAGGCCGTGGCGCTCGGGGTAGGTGCCGGTGAGCAGCGAGACGTGGTTGACGTTCGTGAGACTCGGGAGCACCCCGCGGCCGTCCAGCGTCGAGGCCCCGGCCTGCATGAGCCCGGCGAGACGGGGCATCCGCGCCGGCTGGACGTAGGCCGGGTCGAAGCCGTCGATCAGGAACATCAGGGCGCGCCGGGGTCGCGTCATCGGGGCCGGCACGGCTACCTCCCGGCGCCGCTCGGGACGCCGAGCTCCTCGAGCGCGGAGGCGAAGGCGGCCACCACCCCTTCCATGTCCTCCGGCGTCAGCGTCCCCATGTTGGCGACCCGGAAGGCGTACGTCCGGATGTCCCCCTGCCCCGCGTAGATGATGTAGCCGCGGCGCTTCATCGCGTCGTGGAGCGGGTCGTAGGCCAGACCCGGCAGCAGCCGGAAGGTCGTCAGGATGCTCGAGCGGGCGGCTTCGGGGACCAGGATCTCGAACCCGAGGGCCGCCATGCCGCGCCGCAGGACCCGCGCGTTCTCCGCGTAACGGGCGATCCGCGCGGCCACGCCCTCCTGCTCCAGCTCGAGCAGCGCCTCCCGCATCGCGTGGAGCACCTGGACCGCCGGGGTGAAGGGCGTGTTGTCCTGCTCCTGGGTCGCGTGGTGGGTGTAGAGGTCGAGCGCCACGCTCCGCGGCGGCTGGCCCTCGAGGGCGTCGAGGGCCGTCCGGCGCCCGAGGACGAACGCGATCCCCGGGATGCCCTGGAGGCACTTGTTCGCGCTGGCCATGACGAAGTCGATCCCGTCTGCGGCAACGTCCAGCGGTTCGCCGAACAGCGAGCTCATCGCGTCGACGACGACGCGCCGGCCGGCCCGCGCGGCGACCCGCGCGACCTCGTGGACCGGGTTGAGGAGCCCCGTCGTCGTCTCGTGGTGGACGAGGGCGACGTGGCTGATCTCGGGGTGGGCCCGCAGGGTCGCCTCGACGTCGGCGGGCGACGCGGGGGTCATCGCGTCGTAGCTCAGCACCTGGGTCGGGATCGCGTGCGCCCGCGCGATGCGCGCCAGCCGGTCGCCGTAGACGCCGTTCGACACGACCAGGAGCGCCCGGTCGCGGGGCACGACCGCCGAGACTGCCGCCTCCACCGCCGATGTCCCCGAGCCGGTGAAGAGGACCGTCGCGAAGGTGTCGGCGCACCCGGCCAGGCGGACGAGCCGCTCGCGGCAGTCGCGCATGACCGCGAAGAACTCGGGCTCGCGGTGGCAGAGGTCGGGCGTCACGAGGGCCCGGCGGACCCCTGGGCTCGTGTTCGCCGGACCGGGGTTCAGGAGGATCCACTCGCGCTCGCCCATCGGCGATCCCTCCGTGGGGTGGCGGGCGTTTCCCGGGCTCCGCGAACACGGTAGAATGCCCGGGAGCGCGGGTCCGATCCATTTCACTTGCGGCCCCCCACCTCGGCGCGCCAGCGCGAGGCGTGGAGCGTGCGCCCCGTGATCCGTCGCGAGGCGTCCGAGGCGAGATAGACGAACACGCCCGTGACGCGCTCGGGCCGGACGCCCTCGAAGTCGGTCATGCGGGTCGCGACGAGGCCGGGATCCACCGCGTTCACACGGACGCCGGTCCGTTTGGTTTCCTCGGCCAGGACCCGCGTGAGCCCCTCGAGCCCGAACTTGCTCGCCGTGTAGGCCGACCAGTTCGGGTACGCCACCGAGCCGCAGATCGAGCTGACGTTGATGACGGAGCCCTGCCGGCGCTCGAGGAGGTGGGGCAACAGCGCGCGCGCGAGGAGGTAGGGGCCGCGCAGGTTCACCGCGATCGTCCGGTCCCAGTCCTCGGGGCCGAGCTCCCAGGTCGGGACCTCGCGGTGGGCGACGCCCGCGTTGTTGACCAGGACGTCGATCCGACCGAACTTCTTGAGCGCCGCGCGCACCAGTTGCTCGACGTCGCGGACCTCGGCGACGTCGGCCGAGACCGCGTGGACCGTTGCCCCGAGCGCGCGCGCCTCGCGGGCGGCGTCGAGCAGCTCGGCGTCGGTGCGGCTCGCGAGCACGAGGTCGGCGCCATAGCGCGCGTACGCGAGCGCGACCGCGGCGCCGAGGCCGCGCCCGCCTCCGCTGATCAGGGCCACCTTCCCATGCAACACGCCGCCCCGGTCCGCCATGCCTGGACGAAGCGCTCCGAGCGCGGCCTTTGCCCGCGCAATCGATGGGGGGAGGTCGGCCCCCCGAAAGAGAGGGGGGCTTCGCCCCCCCCGAGGGTCTAAGATAGGGGTGAGGTCCGGGGCCTGTCAACCGCGCGGCGCCCGGCGCGCGAGGACGCGCGTTCGGCCGGCGAGGGCGGAGAGATGCAGATCAGGGACGGTTGCAGGATCGATCGCGCCGTGATGATCGTCGCGGCGCTCGTCCTCGGCGCGGCCGCGCCGGCGGTGGCGCTCGAGGGGCTCCGGCCCGCGGTCCCGGCAGCGCCCGGGGCCCCGGCCCCGGGGCCCCGGCCGGATCGTCACTTCGTCGCGGTCCCGCCCGCGTACCCGTACCCGCCCGTGGGGTTTCTCCCCCTGCCCTCGAGCGCCCGCCCGCTCGTCCTCCCCGATCGCCCCTCGCCCCACCACGGCCACGTCTGGGTGCCGGGCCGGACGGAGGTCGTCGTCGGGATCGACGGGCGCGGCCGCATCATCCACGTGCTCGAGTACATCCCGGGTCGCTTCGAGCGCTGACCGGCGCTCAGAGGCCGAATCCGGCCGGAGTCGACCGCCGTTCCGGCGGCGTCACGCCCCGCCGGCGGAACTCCGCGCGCACGGCGGCGGCCTCGGAACCCTCCATGGCCGCGCGGACCGCGCCCTCGGCGGTGAGCCGGTCTGGGCTCCACTCCTCGGCCCGGTGCCACACCTCGAGCAGCCCGACGAACACCCCCACGACGCCTCCCACGAACGCGATCTCGGTCAGCATGGCTCGCTCCTCACGCGGCCTTGGCCCACGACCCGGCCACGGGGGCGGGCGTGGACCGCGGCACCGCCTCTTCCTGGGGGCTCAGGACGATCCGGTAGCGCCCGGCGCCCGGCCGCTCGGCGAACCCGAGCATCCGGTGCGCGATCGAGAGGATCGTCCCGACCGTGGCCGGGCGACCGAACGGCACCGCGATCTCGATCTGCCAGGGACCCCAGAGGGGCTTCCGGACGACCGGCGCGACGATCGCGCCGAGCTCGGCGGCGATCGCGTCGGTCAGGGCGATCTGCCGGGCCACGGCCGCCTTCACCCGGCGCTCCCGCCAGGCCGCCAGCTCGAGCAGGAGGACGACCGCGACGATCGGAGAGATCGCCACCACCACGACTGCGAGTGCTGTCAGCATGTTCGAGCCTCCTTCGCCCCCTATGACCCCGAAGGGAGGCCGATGTGAAAAGGGCGGAGGGCTCGCCCGCCTGCCGGACAAGAACGGCGGGCCGCTCAGAAAACGAGCACCGCACTGGACTGTCTACGCGCTCCTGAACGAAGCGCTTCGAGCGCGGGCTTTGCCCGCGCAATCGAAGGGGGAGGTTCGGAAGGGGGGCGGAGCCCCCCTCCGAGGAATCTACCGGGAGAGGGGGTGGAGGTCGGGGCGGCAGGTCGTGCAGGGGGCGAGCCCGATCACCTCGGCCCGCTCGCGCGACGCGAACAGACGACCGCCCAACGGGAAGTGGCGCGTCGCATAGCGCGGCGATCCCGTGGGATCGATCGACGGGCACGTGGGTAGGCAGTACGCGGTGTCGCCGGGCGCCAGCACGTACATCGCCTCCGGGCGGATGCGGAAGTCGTGCCCGGCCCTGACGGTCGGGATCCCCTCGATCGCCAGCAGCTTCTGCTTGCGCTCCGTGGTCCCACCCGCGTACCCTGTGAGGGCGCCCGAGCTGCCGATGACCCGGTGGCAGGGGATCACGATCGGCAGCGGATTCCACCGGAGGGCCTGTGCCGCCGCCCGCACCGCCTCGGGACGCCCGACCTCGCGCGCGAGGCCCGCGTACGACACGACGCTGCCGTACGGGATGCCCGCCGTCGCCTCGAGCACTCGCCGGTGGAAGTCCCCGCGGGCGAGGCGCAAGTCGAGCGGCCAGTCGAGCCGCGTCCGCCGCCCCTGAAGGTAGTCCCGGAGCTCGCGGTAGAGGCCCTCGACGTCCTCGCCGTCCTCGACGGCCTCCAGCCCGGGCAGGTCGCCGAGCCGCGAGCTCCGCAGGCCCTGGGACCGCCCGAGGTACTCCACCAGGACGACGCCCTGCTCCGAGCGAGCGATCAGGATCTGGCCGAACGGCGAAGGGAACACGCGGTAGGCGACCAGCCGGGTCCGGAGGTCGGCGAGGCGCGTCTCGAGCCGCTCCCGCGCCAGCGCGACGTGCGGCGTCGCGACGAGGTGGCTCCGCAGCGCGGCCACCTCCCCGTCGATCGTCTGGTAGCGCTCGAAGTCCCGGCGGCACGGACCGCAGCGGCCGATGTGGGTCTCGACCCGCCGCGCCGCCCCGGACTCCGCCTCCCCGGTCGCCGCGGCGATCAGGTCAGGTTCGATTGCCACGCACACGGACGGCCTGGAAGTCACGGCTCACTCCTTCTCATCCGGGTGCCCGTCGAGGGCCCGGCGGATCTTCCGAAGCGCCTGGAACACGTGCGCTCGGGCGCTCTCGGTCGAGCACTCGAGGCTCTGCCCGATCGCCCCGTAGTCGAGACCGTGGATCTTCCGCATGAGGAAGGCGAGTCGCTGCTTCGCGGGCAGCAGCTCCACGGCGCGCTCGATCTGCGTCCCGACCTCGCGCCCCAGGGCGACTCCCTCCGGCCCCATTCGGTCCGTCTCGGTCAGCATGTCCTCCACCGCGGTGTACGCCGTCCGTCGGCGTCTCTGGCCGCGCAGGTGGTTGCGGAACAGGTTCGTCGCGATGGCGAACAGCCAGGCCCGGGTGTTCGCCTCCTTCGGGAGCGTCCGGTGGGCGCGGTACGCGCGCAGGAACGTCTCCTGCGAGAGGTCGTCCGCATCGCTCGGCCGGCGGGTCGCCCGCACGAGATAGCGGTAGATCTCGCCGTGATGCGCCGCGACCATCGCCTCGAAGCCGGAATCGTCCACCATCCTATCAGACACCGGATCGGGCACGATGTGAAAGCCCCCGGGTCGGGCAACCCCGGGGAGGCGGAAAATCGACCAATAATGCGCCGACTTGCGCTTACTCGGCGGTGACCCGCAGCACCTCGTCGGGCGTGGTGGCTCCCTCGAGGACCTTCCGGAGCCCCATCTCCCGCAGGGTCTTCATCCCCTGCTGGCGCGCCACCTCGCGGATGTCGTCGGTCGGGGCGTTCGCGAGGATCAGGCCCCGGATCTCGGGGGTGACGCGCATGATCTCGTAGAGCCCCACCCGTCCCCGCATGCCGGTGAAGCTGCACGCGTTGCACCCGCGGCCCCGGTAGAGCGTGCACCGGCCGCGGCCCTCCGGGACGTGGCCGTACGGGATCAGGGCGTCCTCGTCGACCTCGTACGGCTCCCGACAGGCCGGGCAGGCCTTGCGGACGAGCCGCTGCGCGACGACGAGCCGGAGCACCGGCGCGACGAGGTACGGCGCGATGCCCATGTCCAGGAGGCGGGCGACCGTGGAGGGACAGTCGTTGGTGTGGATGGTGCTCAGAACGAGGTGGCCCGTCAGCGCGGCGCGGATGGCGATCTGGGCCGTCTCGGTGTCCCGGATCTCGCCCACGAGGATCACGTCGGGGTCGTGGCGGAGGAACGAGCGGAGCACGGTCGCGAAGGTCCGTCCGATCGCCTCGTTGACCGGCACCTGGTTGATGCCCGCAAGATTGTACTCGACCGGATCCTCGACCGTCATGACGGCGACGTCCGGCGAGTTCAGGCTGTGGACCGCGGAGTAGAGGGTCGTCGTCTTGCCGGAGCCCGCGGGGCCGGTGATCAGGACCACCCCGTTGGAGCTCCGGGTGGCCGCCTGGAACTGCTCGAGCGCCCACGGATCGAGGCCCAATCGCGTCAGGTCCAGGTTGAGCGCGTCCTTGTCCAGGATCCGCATGGCCACACTCTCGCCGAACATCATCGGCAGCACGTTGACGCGGAAGTCCACCTCACGCGTGCCGTACCGCAGCTTGATCCGCCCATCCTGGGGGAGCCGTCGCTCGGCGATGTCCAGGTTGGCCATGATCTTGATGCGGGAGACGATCGCGGGCTCGAGGCGCTTCGGCAGGCTCTTGACCTCGTGGAGGATGCCGTCGATCCGGAAGCGCACCCGGAAGGCCGTCTCGCTCGACTCCAAGTGGATGTCGGAGGAACCGCGGCGGAGGGCCTCGAGGAGGATCCCATTGACGACCCGGACGACCGGCGCCTGGTCCGCCGAGGCGCGCAACTCGAGGACGTCTACCGGGCCCGCGCTCTCGCGGCCGTCGAGGACCTCGATGTCGGCCTCGGCCTCGGTGACCACGTCCTCCGCGCCCTTGTAACAGAGCTCGATCGCCTGCCGGATGGCGGAGGACGCCGCCAGCGCGGGCACGACGCGGAGGCCGGTCATGAACGCGACATCGTCCAGCGCCGGCAGGTTCGTCGGATCCGCCATGGCGAGCGTGAGCGAGCCGTTGATCCGCTCGACTGGGATGACGTCGTACTTGCGGGCAATCCGGGCGGGCACCAGCTTGAGGACGTCGCCGTTGATCGTCGCGCCGTCGAGGCGCAACGGCGCGACCCCGTACAGGCGCGTGAGCATCTGGAGGACCTGGTCCTCGCTGATGAGGCCGAGGCGGACGAGGGTCGCCCCGAGCCGCTCGCCCGTCCGGCGCTGCTCCGCGAGCGCTCCGGCAAGCTGCTCCGTGCTGATCCACCCTTCGGCGACGATCAGCTGGCCGAGCCGGCGCCCGACCGGGGGCGGGGCCTCCTTCGGCGCCGTGACCGTCGCAGCCCGGGCACTCACCTCCGGCCCGGGGGCCGACGCAAGCTGCCCCGCCTCGTGCTGGGTATCCAGATGCTCGTCCTGTGCCACGCGGACTCCTTCTGGAGAGGCCCCCCCTAACTAACTGGCGGGCACTGCTCCCCCCTGCCCGGCGATTGAGGGAAGCAAGAAGGCTGCCCGCAGCGTCTGGGCTCCCCGAGCCGGTCTTTGGCGTTGTCCTGTCGGGCGTTTCGGAAGCGTCGGCTGGCCGACGGACGGGCAGCCCTGAGGCGCCTGGCCACGTTCTCGCCAGCCGGGTGGACGCCTTCTGGCCGGCCCCGGTCAGGCGTGCGAAGAGGGGGAAGGCGCCGGCTAGGCCGCGAAGGCCGGGGGGTACGGGCGCGCCGAGACGGCTGGCGCGCCCGCGGCGACCGCGAGGATGTAATCGGCGAAGCGGGCGGTCGGATCGAAGCCCAGCAGCGCCGGGGCGTCGGCCACGAAGTTCGAGGTGGCGTTGATGTCGTAGAAGTGGACCTGGCCGTCGCCGCGGGGGACGAGGTACTCCACCCCGCCGACGTCGATCCGCGCCTCGCGGGTCAGCGCCAGCACGGCGTCCACGATGACCTGGCCGGGCTCGTGGCGCTCGACGCGGAGGTCCAGGCGCGGGGCCTCCGTCGGGCAGGCCGACAGGCTCGATGGCGTGGCGGGCATGTCCGTGCGGCAGATGTCCGCCGGGCACAGGTTGAAGCCCTGCGCGAGATCCCGGTAGATCTTGATCGCGTAGAGGTACGCGCCGCCGAGCACCTCGACGCGGACGATCCCGCCGTCCGCCGGTTCGAGGAACTCCTGGACCAGCGCGACGCCGTCAGGACCGAACGCGAGCGTCCCCGCGCGGGCGGCCTCCTCGAGGGCCTCGCGGCTCTCGAAGCGCACGATCCCCGCCCCGCTCCCCCCGATGTTGGGCTTCACGACGACGGGGAAGCGGAAGCCGTCAGTGAGCTTGGGAACCTGCCCGGGGTCGTTCACGACGGTGGTCCGCGGGTAGCGAAGGCCGAGCCGCTCGAAGAGGACCGCCTGATAGGCCTTCGAGCTTTCCACACGGTACGCGGCCGCCGGATTGATCACGGGAATCCCGAGGCCCTCCGCGTAGGCGAGGAACGCGTGGGCGTAGAAGAGCGCCGCGCCGTGGCCGCGGGTGTGGGAGGACGGGCTCGTGCGGTTCACGACGACCGAGTAGCGCGGCCCTCGGTCGTCGGGCCGGAAGGCGTGGGCGCTCACGTCGATCTTCTCGACGGGCACCCCCCGGCCGGTCAGCTCGGTGATCAATCGATTCGACCAGGCAGGGTGCTCGTCGAGGATGCCGACGGGCAGCCCTGGCGAACGCGAGGACCAAACCGTAGTTGACATTCTCGATCGACTTAGCGGGTATTCTGCCCACACCCACGCGCTCTGTCAAGCCCCTTTCTTCCTCCTGGCTTCCCCTCCCGGGTTGTCAGTCGACCGACTGGCGCACGTGGACCCCGCGACCGGCCAAGCCGAACGTCGCCTCGGAGGGCTCGACGCGGGTCACCTCGACCATCGTGGAGTGGAAGGCCGGGCCGCCGCCCAGGTCGGCGACCTTGTCCGACGTCAGGACGTTCACGCCCCGCCCGCCGGGCATGAACTTGTGCCACCAGATCCCCTCGATCACGACCTGCCCCGGCGGGGTGTCATCGCTGAGCACCGCCGTGAAGAGGGCGCGGCCGCGGTCGTTCGCGACGGCGACGAGGTCGCCCGGCGCGATCCCCCGGACCGCGGCGTCCTCCGGGTGGACGAAGACGGCGGCGCCGCCCTGGCGCTTGCGGAGGAGCGCCGACTGGCTGAACGAGGAGTTGAGGAAGAACCGGTTCGGCGGGACGTGGCAACGGAGGGGATACCGCGACCCGATCTCGGGGTGCTCGGGGCCCTCGGCCAGCGGCACGTAGGTCGGGAGCGGGGGGAGCCCCTGCCGCGCCAGCGCCTCCGAGTAGAACTCCACCTTGCCCGACGGCGTCGGCGCCCCATCGGCGAACGGCAGGAAGGGGCGCGGCACGGCGATGCGGACCGAGTGCTCCGCCCGTAGCCGCTCGTAAGTGATCCCGGCCGCGGGGGCGCCGCTCGCCGTGAGGTACTCGCCGATGAGGTCCGCCTCGGGCTTCGCGTAGTGGCCGCGGTCCTTGACGCCGAGGGCCCGCGTCAGGCGCCCGAAGACCTCCCAGTTCGACTTCGCCTCCCCGAGCGGGGCGATCACCGGCTCGGCGAGCTGGAGGTAGAGGTGGCCGAAGGAGCGGTAGAGGTCCACGTGCTCCATGCTCGTCGTCGCCGGAAGCAGGATGTCCGCGTAATCCGCGGTGTCCGTCTGCATCTGCTCGTGGACGACGGTGAAGAGGTCCTCGCGGGCCAATCCCTCGAGCACGCGGTTCGAGTTCGGGCAGACCGCCGCGGGGTTCGAATTGTAGACGTAGAGCGCCATCACCGGGGGACGGAGGTCCCGGTCGGTCAGCGCCCGCCCGAGGTGGATCATGTTGATCGTGCGCGGCGGGGGGGTCGGCAGGAGGTCGCGCCGCTCGAGCGGGGCGTCGCCCGGACCGAAGGCCCCGGAGCTCGCGAGGAGCGCGCCCCCCGCGGGGTGGGCGTAGGCACCGGTGAGCGCGGGGAGGCACGCGATGGCCCGGCAGGTCATCCCGCCGTTCTCGTGGCGCGAGAGCCCGATCCCGACCCGGATGAACGCTGCCTTCGTCCGGCCGTAGCGCCGGGCCAGTCCGACGACCTCGTCCACGCTGAGCCTGGTGATCTCGCTGACGCGCGCCGGCGGGTACGCCCGGACGTGCTCGCGCAGCGCCTCGAACCCCGTCGTCGCCCGCGCGATGTAGGCATCGTCCAGCAGATCCTCGTCGGCGAGGACGTGCATCAGCCCGAGCGCGAGCGCTCCGTCCGTCCCCGAGCGGACCATGAGGTGCTGGTCTGCCTGCTTCGCGGTCCGGGTGCGGTAGGGGTCGATGCAGACCACGTGGGCGCCGCGGGCCTTCGCCTGCTTGACGAGCGTCATCACGTTGATGTGGGTGTAGGCGGCGTTGATCCCCCAGAGGATCACGAGCTCCGCGTCCACCATCTGCTCGGCATCGTTGCCGCCGACGATCCCGACCGTCGCCCGCCAGCCCGCGTACGCGGTGGAGACGCAGATCGTCCGGTCGAGCTGGCTCGCGCCGAGGGCGTGGAAGAGCGGGTGGCCGGCATAGTACTGGATGCGCCCGAGCGTCCCCGCGTAGGAGAACGGGAGGATCGCCTCGGGTCCCCACTGGGCGAGGACCCGGGTGAACCGGTGGGCGATCTCCTCGATCGCGTCGTCCCAGGAGATCCGCTCGAACTCTCCCGCCCCCTTCTCCCCGACCCGCCGCATCGGGTAGAGGACGCGCATCGGCGAGTAGACGCGCTCGGCGTAGTCGTGGACCTTCCCGCAGATGACGCCCTGAGTGAAGGGATGCGCGGGATCGCCGACCACATCCACGATCCGCCCGTCCTCGACCGAGACCGACAGGCTGCACGCCGACGGGCAGTCGTGGGGACAGGTCGAGAGGTGGGTCACGATCTCGGCCATGGCGGCGTCCAGGGTACCACGGCCGGGGTGGAGACGGGCGCCCGCGGCCTCGCGTTCAGGGCTGGGTGGGGTCGATCAGCCTGAGATGCCCGAAGTACCGGCGCTAGAAGCGTAATGCGGAAAGCGCTTTACAAATGTTGTCAAGCCGATCTCAGCTCGAGCCGCGCTCCGAGCGTCTTGGCCGGGTCGAGGAGGCCCGCCGGTCCGTGCGCGGTCAGGAAGGTGGCCGAGTACGGGGACGGGCCGTTCGCCGCGAGCCAGTCGCGGAGCAGGCCACGCGTGCCGCGAGGCGCCAGGAGCTCGAGCGCGTGCGGCCCGACCAGAAAGCGCACCCCTCCGGCGTCGAGATCCGCCCGCTCGACGGCCTCCCCCGGCTGCCCCAGGGACCCCGCATACCAGCGCCGCACGGCCCCGATCTGCTCCACGGCGATCGCCACCGAGGCGATGCCGCTCACTCCGTTCGGGTGCCGGGTCTCGCGCGGGACCCGCTCCGCTCGCGGCGTCTCGTCCTGGATCAGGAACGGCGCCACACCCCGGTGTGAGCCCCGGGGGATGGAGAGCAGCCAGCGGAGCGTGTAGCCATCCGGCCGTACGCGGCTGAACGACCTCGGGTCGTCCATGTCCACGCCCGCCCGCCGGAGCGCTGCCGTGTCGGCGGCGAGGTCGTCGGCCCGGAGGCAGAAGTCGATCAACCCCAACAACCCCCACCAGCGGTGCCCGGGCGTCTCCTCGTAAAACGCCAGGAGCTCGAGGTAGGTCCCGTCGGCGAACGCGACCAGGGCGTTGTGCGTGGCCACCGGGTGTTGCCCGCCCGGAACCACCCCGAAGCCCAGGTCCGTGTAGCGCGCGATGGCCGTCCCGAGGTCGCGCACCGCGATGACCAGGTGGTCGAGGCCCGTCAGCACGGCGGCCCGCCCTCCGGGGCGGGCTCCCGGCGCGCGTGCTCGTAGCCCCGCCGGAGCCACTTGACGGCGCGCCCGAGCTCCCCGGGACCCGTCACGTCGCACTCGATCCAGCCACGGGCGGCGAAGCGCCGGTGTGGCCGGGCGCTGCCCGCGGCAAGTGCGCGCGCCTGGTCGTCGCGCGAGAGTCGGACCCAGAGGTCGTGGTCCTTCGCGCGCAGCGGGTAGCAGCCGAAGAGCTGGTCGCCCACGAAGTACCCCCAGCGGCCGAACATCGGAGCGATGCGGACGCCGCTCCACGCGCGCACGGTGTCGTTCAGCGCCGCCGCCACCCCCTCCCCGCCGTGACGCAGGACGCGACGGCGGGTCCGCCTCACCGCCCGGTTCCGCCGTCCGGCACCGCGGCCGCCCCGGCGAACGGCCGGAGGAGCGAGGTGAACTCCATCGGAAAGACGATCTTGGTCGCCGGGCTCGCCCCGAGGGCGCGGAGGGCGTCGAGGTACTGGAGGCCCATGGTCTTCGCGTCCACGTGCTGGGCGACCTGGTAGATGGTCTGGAGGGCCAGCGAAAACCCTTCCGCGCGGAGGATCGCCGCCTGGCGGTCCGCCTCGGCGCGGAGGATCGTCGCCTGCCGGTCCCCCTCGGCCTTGAGGATCGCCGACTGCTTGTCGCCCTCCGCCACCTTGATCGCCGCCTCGCGGGTCCCGTCGGCCTCGAGCACGACCGCGCGGCGGGTCCGCTCCGCCGCCATCTGCTTGTTCATCGCCAACTGAACCTCGGCCGGCGGCTGGATTTCCCGGATTTCGACGGAGGTGACCTTCACGCCCCAGCGCTCGGTGACCTCGTCGAGCTTCGTCCGGAGGACCGTGTTGATCTGCTCGCGCTTGGCCAGCACGTCGTCGAGGCGGAGGTCGCCGACCACCGCGCGCAGCGTCGTGGTCGCCACGCCCTGGGCGGCGCCCGCGTAGTCCTCCACGTGGAGGACCGACGCCGACGGGTCCACGACCTTCCAGTAGATGAGGAAGTCGATGTTGATCGGCGCGTTGTCGAGCGTGATGCACGTCTGCTGCGGGATGTCGAGGAAGGACTCGCGCAGGTCCACGCGCACGACCCGGTCGATGAACGGGATCACGATGACGAGGCCAGGGCCCTTCTCGCCGATCGCCCGGCCGAGGCGGAAGACGACGAGACGCTGGTACTCCGAGACGATCCGGATGGCCGTCCACAGGAAGATGAACACGACGACGATGACGAAGAACGTGCCCCAGCCGATGTTCTCCATGCGACTGCCCTCCCTCGGTTAGGGGTGGAGCAGAGGACTCGCCGACTGCGCGGTGGCCGGCGCCGGGGCCGCCTGCACGAGCTCGGCCGTCGCTGCCGCGACGCGCTCGGGCGTGAGACCATCCCAGGGATCCGCAGCGCCCGGCCCATCGCCCGCGAGCGCGCGCGCGCGCGGCCCGACGGGCGCCCAGACCGCCGCATCGGTGGGGCCGAACAGGGCGAGCGTGGGACAGCCGACGGCCGCCGCCAGGTGGCTCAGGCCCGAGTCGTTCCCGACGAACGCCCGCGCCGCCTCGAAGAGCGCCACGAGGCGCGGAAGCGGGAGGTCGCGGGCGATCACCGCGCCCGCGACACCGGCGTCCTCGACGAGCCGTGCCACCGCTGCCGCGTCGGCCGGCCCGGCGACGACGACCGCCGGCAGGCCCGCGGCCGCGAGCCGCCGGGCGAGCGCCGGGAACCCGGGCCAGGCTTTGGCGGGCCCGCCGGCGCCGGGGTGGAGCGCCACGGCCTCGCCCGGGCGGAGCCCCCGCCCGCCGAGCCACGCCTCCACCCAGGCGCGCTCGGCCGGGTGCGCGCAGAGCCGCACGGCCGGCAGCGCGTCCGGGACGGGCCCGAGCGAGGCCAGGGTCTCGATGAGGTGCCAGCTCGCGTGGCGGCACGCCTCCGGGGACGGCGCGGCGCGGGCGATCACGACGGGACGGCCGAGGCGCCCGAGGTGCGCCGCGTAGATCGGCTCGCCGGCGCCGAACCAGGAGACCACGACATCGTAGGCGGCCAGCATGTCCAGCGCGGCCGCGTCCGGCGTCGAGGTGAACAGGTGATGGAGCCCGAGGCGATCGAGCTCGATCCCTTCCTCCGCCGCCGGCGAGCCCTCGAGGAGCGCCACCAGACGCGGCGCCGCCGCCAGGACCCGGTGGAACCCGAGCCGTCCGAGGTGGGCGAGCGCCGGGAGCGCGAGGAGGACGTCCCCCAGCGCGCCCGCGTGGATGACCAGGCAGCGGCGCGCGGGGATCACCCGGAGCGCGCCTCCGGCGGCGACGCGGCCGGCGCGACCCGCAGCCGGACCCGGTCCGCCAGCGCCTGCCCGAGATGCCCCACCCACCAGCCCAGCGCGGCCCCGCCGACCACGTCGGAGACGAAATGCGCGTTGAGCAGCACCCGCGACGCGGCGACGCCCGCCGCCACGGCGAGCCAGAGGCGGCGCCGCGCCGGGGCGGCGCGGCGGAGGGCGGCCGCCGTCGCGAACGCCGTCGCGGCATGGCCCGAGGGGAAGCTGTGGAAGCGCGAGTCCGCGAAGCAGGGCCAGCGGAAGAAGCCGAACCCGGTGGTGCGTCCGGTGGTCGCCGGGTCCGGCGCCGCCCCGACGCCCCAGCCTTCCACGAGCCTCGGTCGTGCCCGGCACGTGGCCTGCTTGGTGAGCTCCGTGGCGATGCCCGTCGCCGCCACGCCGACGATGCCGCCCAGCGCGGCCCGCACGAGCGCCGCGTCCCCCGCGCGGTGTCCCGCCACCGCGATGATCGCGAGGAGCCCCGTGGCGAGCCACGCCGTGCCGAGCGCGGTGAGCCCGTTCGCGACGAGCCTGAGCTCGTGGGAGACGACGTACCTGAACGTGAGGTCGTGGATCGTCGCGTCCAGCGGGACGGCCACGGCGAGCGCGACGAGCAGCCCGACGAGCCCCGACGCGCGCCCGAGACGCCTGAGCCACCGCATGGCTCTCAGTAGCACCGGCGTTCGGGCCGTGTCAAGCCAGCCCGGGGGCGCCGGGACGCTGATTTTCCTTGGCGGTCCGGCCCGGCCTCGGGTAGCGTCGTGCCCGTTCGATTGCGCGGGCAACGCCCGCGCTCGGAGCGCCTCGTTCAGGACCGCGTGGACCACCAACCCGCTGCTGAGCGGCCCGCCCGCACCCCGGCCCGCTCCCCGATGAGAGAGAGGAGGCGGGGGCGGTAGAATCACCCGTGTGAGCACGCGCTGGCACCTCGCCGTCCTCGCCGGCCTGGCCCTCCTCCTCCTCTTCGCCGGACTCGGCGCGACGGCCTTGACGGATCGCGACGAAGGCGCCAACGCCGAGGCCGCGCGGGAGATGCTCGAGCAGCGGTCGTGGATCACGCCCACGCTGAACTACGCCCCGCGCTTCGCGAAGCCCGCCTTCGTCTACTGGCTCATGGCGGGGACCTACGCCACCTTCGGCGTCAACGAGGTCGCCGCCCGCCTGCCGTCCGCCATCGCCGCCGCCGCGGTCGTCGGGCTCCAGTACGGCTTCGCGCGCTGGGCCTTCGGCGCGGCGACGGCGTTCCGCGCGGCCCTGATCCTGCTCCTCGCGGCGGAGTTCGTCGCGATCGCCCGGATGGCGCTGACCGATGCGGTCCTGGTCCTCTGGACCACGGCCGCCGGCTTCGCCTTCTTCCGCGCGCACCACGGCCCGCCGCCCCGCGGGCGGTGGTACGCGGCGGCGTACGCGGCGATGGCGCTGGGCGCCCTGACCAAGGGTCCCGTCGGCATCCTCGTCCCGACGGTCGGGATCGCCGCCTACCTCGGGCTCGCGGGGGGCTGGGGGCGCGCCTGGCGCGAGGGGCGCCCCCTCTGGGGGCTGGCGCTCCTCCTCGGCCTGGCGGGTCCCTGGTACGCCGCGATGTTCTGGGAGCACGGGGCCGACTACGCCGCGCGGGCGCGGGGCGAGACGCTCGGACGGGTCTTCCGGACCGTCACCGGCCCCGGCGGGACCGCGCTGTTCTACGTGCCCGTGGTGCTCGCCGGGCTGTTCCCCTGGAGCGCGCTCCTGCCCGGCGCGCTCGGCGGCGCGCTCCGGGGCGCGCGAGCCCGCGCCGCGACCGACCGTGCGGGCGCGGCCACGGTCTTCGCCGCGGCGTGGGTCCTCGGCGGGCTCGTCCTCTTCTCCCTGTTCCAGAGCCGCCTCCCCCACTACGTCGCGCCCCTCTTCCCGGCGGCGGCGCTGCTCCTCGCCGCGACCTGGCCGTCCGCCGCGCCGGCCCTCGCGCGCATCCTCCTCGCCCTGCTGGGACTCCTCGTGGGCGGGACGCTGCTCGCCGCCGCCGCGCTGGGGCCCGCGGTCGGGCGCCTCCTCGCGTCCGCGTACCCGGCGGCCCCCGGGGCGGCGCTCCCGCAGGGCATCGTCGCGGTCGCCGCGGTCGCGCTGGCCGCGGGAGCCGCCGCCGTCCTCCGCGACGGCACGCGGCTCTTCCGCGCCCTCGCACTCCTGAGCGCGCTCCTGCTCGCGCTCGGCCTCCACGTCGTCCTCCCGGCCTTCAGCGCTGAGTTCGTCGCGCCCCCGGGAGAGCTGATCCGGGGCGCGCGCTCCACCGTGCGCCCCTGCGACACGCTGGTCGCCCTGGGGCCGTACCGCCCCAGCCTCGCCTTCTACGCGCAGAGACCGGTCGTGTTCCTCGGCGCCCGCGAGCACGCCCGACTCCCCGCGATCGAGGCGGCGCCGGGCCGGCTGTTCCTCGTGACGCCGCACGCCCTGGCCGACAGGCTCCCATCGCCGTGGGCGGCGCTCGCGCCACTCGATGCCCGCGGCGGGTACCTCCTGCTGGCGAGCCCGCCCGAGGAGGGACCGTGCCCGTGAGTGCCCGTCCGCCCGGGGCGGCGGGCGGGACCCGGCGGCGCGCGGCAGGCATCGGGCTGATCGTCGCCCTCGCCCTGGCGCTCTATCTCCCGGGCCTCGGGATCGAGATCCTCCGCCATCCGCTCGAAGCGAAGTATGCCCTGGCGGCGCGGGAGATGCTCCACGGCGGGCCCCTCCTGGTCGCGCGCCTGTTCGGCGAGCTCTACCCGGACAAGCCCCCGCTCTACTTCTGGGCGACGGCGGGCCTCGCGTGGCTCCGCGGGGGTCGGCTCGACGAGGTGACGGCGCGCCTGCCCGCGGCCGCGGGCGCCCTCGCGACCCTCCTCCTCGTGTACCGGCTGGGAACGGATCTCTTCGGCGCGCGGGCGGGTCTCCTGTCGGCCCTCGTCCTCGCCACGAGCAACCTCTTCTTCTGGTACGCGCGGCAGGGGCACCCGGACCAGTTCCTCACGGCATTCGTCACGCTCGCCTGTCTCGGCCTCTGGCGTGGGCTCGGGTCGGGGGGCGCGCGCTGGGCAGTCGTGGCGTACGCCGCGATGGCCCTCGGCGTCCTGTCGAAGGGCCTCCTCGGCCTCGTGCTCCCGCTCCTCGCCGGCACGACCTACCTCCTGGCGACGGGGCCGGCGCGCCGCGTGCCGGCGCGCCTGCGCCTCGGGCTCGGCCTCGGCGTCTTCCTCGCGGTGGTCCTCCTCTGGTTCGGGCCGGCGGTCGCCCAGCACGGGCGGAGTTACCTCTACGAGGCCGTGGTGCGGCAGCACCTCGTCCGCTACACGCAGACCTGGGTGCATGCCGAAGCCTGGTACTACTACCTCGGCGAGTTCACGGCGGAGTTCTTCCCGTGGGTCCTGTTCCTCCCGGGCGCCATGGTGCTGGGCTGGCGGAGCGGGCCCGGGGGCGCCGGGGGTGACGCGGGGAGCGACGGGGGGCCGCCGCAGCCCTTTCGCTTCCCGCTCGCGTGGTTCGCGAGCGGCTTCGTCTTCTTCAGCCTCTCGACCTCGAAGCGGGGAGCGTATCTCCTGCCCCTGTACCCGGCCGCGGCGCTGATGGTGGGCTGGCTCTGGGACCGGGCGCTCGCCGGGCCGCGCCGGTCCCGCTGGGTCGGCGTCCCGCTCGCGCTCGTGAGCGGGGCGGCGGCGCTGCTCGCGGTCGGACTCGCCGTCACCCCGCGCCGCCTGATCCCCGGCCGCATGGTGGACACGCTCGTGCCCGCGGACCCCGCGCGCCTCGCCGCGCTCGTCGCCCTTCTCCTCGCGGGAGCGCTGGCCGTCTGCCTTCCCTGGCGCCGCGGCCGGCCGGCGGCGACCTTCGGCGTGCTCGTGGGCGTGCTCGGCGCCCTGCTCCTGGCCGTCGCGACGGTCCGCGGCCCGCAGTACGAAGCGCGGTTCCCGGTCCGCGACTTCGCGGGGCGCGTCCGCGCGGCCGTGCCGCCCGGGCTGCCGCTCCTGTCCCTCCTCGTGGACTATAGCTTCATCGTCGCCTTCTACCTCGAGCGCCCGATCCAGCCGCTTCCCGGGCCGTCCGAGCTGCTGGCGGTCCGCTCGCCGACCGAACCCCGGTACGCGCTCGTCGACAACGACGACGGCGAGGTGTTCGAACACCGCGGAGTGGTCCCGCTCGAGGAGACGCGACTCGGACCCAGACGCGTCGTGCTGGTCCGGCTCGATCCGCTGCCGCGGTAGCGGGCCGGCCGCTCAGCGCAGGCCGCTGGCCAGGCGGCGGCTCTCCGGGCGCAGCCGGAGCCAGACGGCGGAGAGGAGGCCGGCGGCGCCGCCGAGCCCGAGCAGCCCGTACGCCCACCCCCAGACGGCATAGGGCGGCCCGGGGTTCGTCGCGTCGAGGACCGCGCCGAAGGCCGACTGGGCGATCGCCCCCGCGCCGAACCCGAGGAGCGACCGGAGCGCGAGGGCGGAGCCGAGGACGCGCGGCGCCACGACCTCCGTGAGCCCCACCGAGAGGACCGGCGAGTCGCCGACGGCGCTGAAGCCGTAGATGAGCCCCACCGCGAGCAGGACCCAGAACGGCGCGGCGACCAGCCAGCCGAAGAGGAAGGAGCACGCGGTGCTGACGGTGAGCATGGCGATGATCACCGTGGTGCGGCCGAAGCGGTCGGAGAGGTAGCCGGCCGTCATCGAGGCGACGAACCCGGTCAGGTGGAAGAGCGCCGTGAGGCGCGCGCCCCCGCCGGTCGCCCGGCCGAGGTCGGTCCCCTGGAGCATGAGCGCGGCCGAGAGGAACGCCGGCGTCCACGCCCACATGCCGAGGAGCTCCCAGGAGTGGCAGGTGTACGCCGCCATCAGGAGCAGCGCCCCGGGGTTGTTGAGGACCTCCGAGGTGAACCCCTGGCCCGCCGTCCGCGGGTGCACGACGGTCGGCGTGTCCCAGACGGTCCACACCGCGGCGAGCGCGCCCAGCACCGGCCCGAGAGAGGCGGCGACCAGCGCCGCGCGCCACCCCCACCCCGCCAGCACCGCGCCGGTGAGGAACAGCGAGCCCGCGTACCCGACCGAGGTCGCCGCGAGGAAGAACCCGGTCGCCCGGCCCCGCGTCGCTGGAGGAAAGCGGTCGGCGATGAGGATGAGACCCGGGGTGTAGTTGCCGCCGATGACGAGGGCGGTGAGGCCGTAGAGGATCGCCGCCGAGAGCGGGCCGTTCGCGAAGAGGGCGAACGCCATCGCGGCCGGCGCGCCCGCGAGGCTGGACCAGAGGAACACGGGACGCGCCCCGACCCGGTCGGCGACCAGGTTCAGCGTGACGAGCGAGATCGCGTACCCGATCTGGAACGCCGAGGCCACCGACCCGGCGACGGCCGCGGACATCTGCCACTCGCGCTGGAGCACGGGCAGGACGGCCGCGTAGCTCGTGAAGACGAGCGCCATGAGGAAGCGGGAGAGGCAGAGGCCCGCCACCCAGGCCGCATCGCCGCGGCGTGCGGTCACGACCGCCATGCGGTCGCCGGCGGCGCTACGGCTTGGGCTGGACCGACGGACGCGCGCCGCGCGGCCCGAGCGGCACGACCCCACCGTCGACGAAGAGCGTCGTCCCGGTCGTCGCCCTGGCGTCCGCGGCGAGGTAGAGCGCCGCCTCGCCCAGGTCCTCGACCGTCGGAATGTCGGGCGTGGCCACCTCGCGCCGCGCGGCGTCGTACTCGCCCGGCGGCCACTCCACGAAGCCCGTCTCGACCATCCCGGGGGCGAGGGCGTTCACGCGGACCGTCGGGCCGAAGGCCCGCGCCAGCGACCGGGTGAGGGACGTCAGGGCCGCCTTCGAGGCGGCGTACGCCATCGAGGAGCCCTTCCCGTGGAACGCGGCCACCGAGGTGACGTTGATGATGCAGCCGCGCCCCTGTCGCTGCATCTGCGGGATCGCGTGCCGGCAGCAGTACCAGGCGCCCAGGACGTTCACGGTGAAGGTCCTCTGCCAGATCTCGTCCGTGAGGCCCTCGAGGTCCGGGTGGGGCACGCGCTTGGTCCAGCCCGCGTTGTTGACGAGGATGTCGAGCCGCCCCCACTCGCGGACCACGTCGGTGACGAGGCGGCGCGCCTCGACCTCCTTCGAGACGTCCGCCTGGAGCGCGATCGCCTGGCCGCCCGCGGCCCGGACCTGGCGGACCGTGTCCTCCGCCTTGTCGCGGGACTTGGAGTAGTTCACCGCCACCAGCCCGCCCTCGCGGGCGAACGCGAGCGAGATCCCCCGCCCGATGCCGGTCCCTCCCCCCGTGACGAGCGCCACCTGGCCCTTCAGTCTCACGCCGACCTCCATCTGGTCGCGACGGCTCCGGCCTGCGGCCTCCGCGACGTCGCTCCCTCCCTA
>CAYQDR010000031.1:0-40206 GCA_964416315.1 uncultured bacterium | reverse complement strand
GGCAGGTCCGCGCCGATCGATTTCCCCGGCGGGATTTGCGGGTCGGACCACTAGTACTTCTTCTTCAGGTCGTCCCAGACGGCCTCGATGTCTTTCCGGTACTGCTCGTTCACCGCCTGGTAGCGCTTCTGGGCGATGTCGTCGTCGTAGATGTTCGTGACCTCGCCCTCGAAGTACGAGCGCACGCCGCCGGTGAACTCGACGGCCTTCTCGGCGACCGAGCCCGGCGGGCCCTGGACCTTGTACTTCGGCGTGATCGGGAAGAGCCCGCGCTCCATGAAGACGCGCTGGCCACGCTCGGTCAGGAGGAATTCGATGAACGCCTTCGCGGCCTTCGGATGCTTCGCCCCCGCCAGGATCGCCATCGGCTCGGGGGTGACGAAGGCGGTCTTCGGCGCGACGAACTTGATGTCGAAACCCGCGAGCACCTCCTCGAACGCCATGTACGAGGGCACGGCGAAGCCGGCCGCGAATTCCCCCTTGGCGACGACCGACGGCACGTCGCGGCTCCGGGCGGTGAAGATGCCGGAGTTCGCCGCGAGGCGCTTGAGCCACTCCCAGCCGGCCTGGTCTCCCTTGGACTGGAGGATGATCTCGTAGGTCGCGTGGCTCGACGACGAGCGCGTCGGGGCGCACTGGGCGACGTTGCCCTTGAGCTTCGGGTGGAGGAGATCCTCCCAGTCCTTGGGCTCGGGGACGCCGAGCCGGCGGAGGAGGCGCGGGTGGTAGACGAGCCCGTAGGGCTCGAGCGCGGTGCCGATCCAGTAGCCGTTCGGGTCCTTCAGCGGGATCGACTTGGGCTTGCCGAGCGCGGGGGGGATCGCGTCCGCCAGCTCGCGGGAGACCTCGTGCTTGACGAGCAGCTTCTGCGCCGTGAGCTTGTCGAAGAGCGCCGACTCCCCGCCCCAGAAGATGTCGGCTTCCGGCTTCCCCTTCCACTCGACGATGCGGCCATAGGACACTGGGGTCCCCGCGTACTGCGCGTTCGTCTTCACGGTGAGGCCCCAGCGCTCCTTCGCGTACTCCGCGAAGGCCTTGAGCGCGGCATCCACGATGAACTTCGAGACCGGGGTCTGCAACACCAGCTCGTCCTCGATCGGCGGCTGGGCCCAGGCGGGCCCGGCGCCGACCGCGACGGCGAGCGCGAGCGTGACGAGCAGGATACGCACGGGCAGCCTCCTTGCCGGCGGGATCGTGTAACCCAACCCTACCATTCCCTTGGCCCGAACGGAACCCCCTACGCGACCGCGGCCTCCCGGCGCCGGAGGACCTCATAGGCCACGCCCAGGCCCACCGTGACGACGATGAAGACCACCGAGATCGCGTTGATCTTCGGCGAGAGTCCGAGCCGGACGGCCGAGTAGATGTGGATCGGGAGGGTCGCCTCGTTGCCGATCAGGAAGAGCGTCGTGTTGAAGTTGTCGAACGACAGGAGGAACGCGACGATCCCCGAGGCGACGAGCGCCGGCCGGAGCGACGGCAGCGTCACCCGCCAGACCGCCTGGAGCGGGGTCGCCCCGAGGTCCTGGGCCGCCTCCTCGAGCGCCACATCGAACTTCTGGAGCCGCGCCGCGACGATGAGGAGCACGAACGAGATGATGAACGAGGACTGGCCCAGCACGGTCGTGACCAGGCCGGTATCGAGGCCGACGTCGCTGAAGAAGACGAGCATCGAGATCCCGAGGATCACCCCGGGCATGATGAGGGGTGAGAGGGCCAGCGCGTAGAGGAGGCCCTTCCCGGGGAACTGGTAGCGGACCAGGAGGAACGCAGTGGCGGTCCCGACGGTGACCGAGAGCGCCGTCACCCCGAGCCCGACCACCACGCTGTTCCAGATCGCCCGGAGGAGGAACGGGTCGGCGCCGATCTCCCGGAACCACCCCAGCGTGAAGCCGCGCCAGGGGAACGCGGGGAGGGGGCTCGCGTTGAAGGCGAGCGTCATGACGACCGCGAGCGGCACGTAGAGGTAGACGAGGAACAGGACGAGGTAGCCGAAGTACGCCACGCGGGCGACCCGCTGCTCGGGGCTCATGTCTGGAGCACCCGGCCCATCGACAGGCGGAACAGTCGCAGCATCCCCGCCACGAAGCCGAGCGAGAGCACGAGGAGACTGAAGGCGAACGCCGACCCGAGGTTCCAGTTGAGCGCGTCGTAGAAGCGCGCGTAGATCAGCTGGACGAACCAGATCGCGCCCTTCCCGCCCAGCATCGCCGGCACCACGTATGTCCCCACCGCGAGCATGAAGACCATGATCGAGCCGGCGACCGCGCCCGGGACGCAGTGCGGCAGGATGATGTGACGGAGGACGCGCGTCCACCCCGCCCCGAGGTCCTGGGCCGCCTCGACCAGCGAGAAGTCGAGGTTCTCGAGCGAGGCGTAGAGCGGGAAGAGCATGAAGAGCATGTAGGCATAGGCCATCCCGAGGATGACGGCGCCTTCGGTGTAGAGGTACGAGACGGGGGTCTGGACGAAGCCGAGCGCGACGAGCATCTGGTTCAGCACGCCCTGTTCGGTGAGGATCAGCAGCCACGCGAACGTCCGGACGATCTCGTTCACCCAGAACGGGACCACGATCGCGAGGAACAGACGTGTGGCCCAGCGGCCGCGGGCGACCTTGGCGAGGAAGTAGGCGATCGGAAAGGCGATGAGAAAGGCGACGGCCGTGATGACGACGGCCGAGAGAACGGTCTTGACGAAGACCTTCCAGTAGAGCGGGTTCTCCGCGAAGCGGAGGTAGTTCTCCGCCGTGTAGACGTCTTCGGGTCCTCCGAGCTGGGCGAGCGGGAGCTTCCGCCGGAACGACAGCTCGAGCATCCGGAGCTGCGGAACGACGAGGAGGCCGCCGATCCACAGGAGCGGCGGCACGAGGAGCCAGGGGAGCGCCCTACGCGGGGCCACGGCCGTCCGCCTCCTCGGGAAGCACGTACGCCTCGCTCGGAGCGAAGCCGAGGCCGACCGCCTGCCCGACCGCGGGGAGCCGCGCCCCGGACACGGTGGGGATCGCCGCCTGGAGCTCGCGGCCGCTCCCGAGCGCCACCCGCACCTTGACGATCACGCCCTCGTAGTAGAGTTCCCGCACCCTGCCCTGGAGCCGGTTGGGCGCGGCCGCACCGGGCGGGCCGCCATCGCCGAAGACGAGCTTCTCGGGCCGGACGAAGCAGAGACCCGACGCCCCCACCGGGAGCCCGAGCGGGTTCCCCACCCGGAAGGTCCCTTCCGCGGTCTCCACCACCGCGTGCCCTCCGTCCTCCCCGACGAGCCGGCCCGCCAGGGCGTTGTTCTCCCCGACGAAGTGGGCCACGAAGGCGGTGCGCGGGGTCTCGTAGATCACGGCCGGCGTCCCGACCTGCTGGAGGCGCCCGCGGCTCATCACCGCCACATGGTCGGACATGGCGAGCGCCTCCCCCTGGTCGTGGGTGATGTAGATGAACGTCGTCCGGACGCGGTGCTGGATCGCCTTCAGCTCCGCCTTCATGTGCTCCCGGAGCTTGAGGTCGAGCGCCCCGAGCGGCTCGTCGAGGAGGAGCACGGTCGGCTCGATCACGAGCGAGCGCGCGATCGCGACCCGCTGCTTCTCGCCGCCCGAGAGCTGGTGGGGGAGCTTCGCCTCGTAGCCCTGCAGGGTGATCAGCTCGAGCTTCTCGCCGACCTTTCGCCGGATCTCGGCCTCCGCCGCCTTGCGCATCCGGAGGCCGAAGGCGATGTTGTCGTAGACGGTCATCAGCGGGAACAGCGCGAGGTGCTGGAAGACGAGGCTCGTCGGTCGGCGGTGCGGCGGCACCCCGTGCATCGCCCGGCCCCCGATCAGGATCTCCCCCGCCGTCGGCTCGAGGAACCCGGCGATCATCCGCAGGATCGTCGTCTTGCCGCAGCCCGAGGGGCCGAGGATCGAGAAGAACTCGCCCCGGGCAACCTCGAGCGTGACGTCGCGGACCGCGGTCAACGACCCGTAGGTCTTCGTAACGGCCCGCACCTCGACGTCGCAGGTCACGTCATGCGCGCTCCCTCTCCCCTCGGGGGAGAGGGCCAGGGTGAGGGGGCGCACGGCGGTCACCCTCACCCCGATCCTCTCGCTGGGAGGGAGCGGGAGTCCTCAGGCCGCCTTCAGGCGATCGACGTAGCCCGAGAACATGTCGAGCCACCACGAGTGCTCGATCCCGTACCACCAGAGGTTGTCGATGTCCTTCTTCGAGAACGACGCCTGGTACTGCTTCTTGAACGCCGGGTCGAGGAAGTTCGCCGCCCCCTCGACCGCCGTGCCGTAGCGCTGGTCGTTCGTGAAGGCGCCGGCGTTCTTCGGGTCGTACATGAAGTTGATCCACGCGTATGCCTGGTCGAGGTTCTTCGCGCCCCTGGGGAGCGCGAAGCCATCCATCCAGGTCATCGCCCCCTCCTTCGGGGCGACGAACTTCACGGGTTTCCCGTTCTTCTCGAGCTTCCAACCCGTCCCGTCCCAGGTCTCGGCGACGTACACCTCCTCGTTGCCGAGGAGCGTCTCGATCTCCTGGGCCGTGGACCAGTAGGTCTTGACGAGCTTCTTGTCCTCGGTCAGCTTCGCGAGCACCTTGTCGAGGATCGGCGTCGCCTTCTCCTTCGAGACGTAGATGTCCCGCATCCGGTTCCCGAGCCCCATCCAGAGCCCCGTCGAGACGAAGACGTGGAAGGTGGCGCGGTAGGTGATCCGCCCCTTGTACGTCGCGTCGTGGATCGCGCCGAAAGAGTCCGGCCGCTTCTTGACCTGCTTCGTGTTGTACGAGATCCCTTCGGTGCCCCAGTCGAACGGGAGCCCGTAGCGTTTCCCCTTGATCATCCCGCCAAGCTCCCCGGACGCCTTGAGCATGGTCGGGATGAGGTTCTTCGCGTTCGTGATCTTCCCGAGGTCGACCGGCTGGTAGAGGTCGTCGTCCATCGCCGCCGGGATGAGGGTCACGCTCGGCTGGACGAGGTCGTAGCCGGTGGCCTTCGTCGCCTTGAGCTTCGAGATCAGCTCGCCGTTCGAGGCGTAATAGGTCACCGTGACCTTGATGCCGGTCTCCCTCTCGAACTTCGCGACGAGGTCCTTCGGGGCGTAGCCCTCCCAAGTGAAGAGGTTCAGCGGGCCGCTCGACTGGCCGAGCGTCCGCCGTGGCGCCCCGAGCCCCGCGGCGGCCGCCGCGGCGCCGACGCCGGTCCGGAGGACCGCCCGGCGCGAGAGCTTGGCCGCGAGGAATCGCGAGCCGTACACGTCCAGTTCCTTCATACGTGCCTCCTTCGTCATGAGGGTTGCGGGGAGCGCGCGTCCCCGTGGCGGGCCCAGTCCCGGGCCCGCTCGACGGCCCGCCGCCAGCCGGCGTAGAGCGCCTCGCGCCGGGCGGCCGGCATCGCCGGGCGAAACGCGCGGTCCAGTTGCCAGAGGTCGCGGAGCGCCTCCGGGCTCCGCCAGAGGCCGACGCCGAGGCCCGCGAGGTAGGCGGCCCCGAGCGCCGTCGTCTCGCGCACGCGGGGGCGGAGGACCGGGAGGTCGAGGAGATCCGCCTGGAACTGGCAGAGGAACTCGTTCTCGGTCGCCCCGCCGTCCACGCGCAGCTCCGCCGGCCGCCGCCCGGCCTCGGCCGCCATCCCGTCGAGCACGTCGCGCGTCTGGTACGCGATCGCCTCGAGCGCCGCGCGGACGACGTGGGCGCGCGTCGTCCCGCGCGTGAGGCCGACGAGCGTGCCACGGGCGTACATGTCCCAGTAGGGCGCCCCGAGCCCGACGAACGCCGGCACGAGGTAGACCCCCCCGGTGTCGGGGACCGAGGCCGCGAGCGCCTCCGACTCGGCCGCCGTGCGGATCAGGCCGAGGCCGTCCCGGAGCCACTGGACGGCAGCGCCCGCGACGAAGACCGCGCCCTCCAGCGCGTACGCGACCTCGGGCGTGCCGCCGGCCGCAGCCGGGAGCGACCACGCGACGGTCGTGAGGAGGCCATGGGTCGAGTGCACGACCTTGGGGCCGGTGTTGAGCAGGAGGAAGCAGCCGGTCCCGTACGTGTTCTTCGCGTCGCCGGGGTCGAACGCGCCCTGGCCGAAGAGGGCCGCCTGCTGGTCGCCGGCGATGCCCGCCACCGGGATCCCGGCCGGCAGGATGCCGAGGTCGGCCGTCTCGCCGAAGACGCCCGACGAGGGCCGGACCGCCGGGAACACCTCGCGCGGGATCCGGAGGTACCCCGTCAGCTCCGGGTCCCACTCGAGCCGGCCGATGTCGAGGCAGAGCGTCCGGGAGGCGTTCGAGGGGTCCGTCGCGTGGACGCGCCCGCCGGTGAGCTTCCAGAGGAGCCAGGAGTCCACCGTACCGAAGGCCAGCTCGCCCCGCGCCGCGCGCGGCCGGAGGTCCGGGACCGTGTCGAGGAGCCATGCGATCTTGGTCCCCGAAAAGTAGGCGTCGCAGACGAGCCCCGTCCGCTCCCGGACGAGCGGCTCGAGCCCGTCGGCGCGCATCCGCTCGCAGAGGGGCGCCGAGCGCCGGCACTGCCAGACGATCGCCCGGTGGACGGGCCCGCCGGTCGCCCGCTCCCAGAGGATCGTCGTCTCCCGCTGGTTGGTGACCCCGATCGCGGCCACCTCGCGCGGCGCGACGCGCGCCTCGGCGAGTGCCGCCTCCGCCGCGGCAAGTTGGGTCCGCCAGATCTCCTCCGGGTCGTGCTCGACCCAGCCCGGCTGGGGGAAATACTGGGGAAGCTCCCGGTAGCCGCGGGCGCGCACCGCCCCCTCGGCGTCCACGACGAGGGCCGTTGACCCCGTCGTTCCCTGGTCGAGCGCCAGGACGTAACGCGCCGCCACTATTCAGGCTGGGGGGGAGCGATCGCCGCTCCGCCCCCAGACCCCCCCACCGGCTGACTCATGTCCGGCCGTTGCATCACCGCCCTCGGAGCGCGAGCGCCAGGTCGGGGCGGTCGGTCGTGACGTAGTCCACGCCCACGGCGAGCGTCCGGCGGAGCTCCTCCGGGTCGTTCACGGTCCAGACGCCGATCGTGAGCCCCGCGGCGCGCGCCGCCGCCACGGTCTCGGGGGACAGGAGCGTCCGCTCGATCCCCAGGTCGTTCGCCCCGATCGCGCGGAGCTGCTCGACCGCCGCCCGGACCCCCCCGGTCCGCTCGGCGCCGCGCTGGCTCAGGAGCCCCGCCAGCCGCACGGCGGGCGAGAGCGCCCGGAGGCGCTCGAGCGTGTCCCACTCGAAGGCCATGATCGTCGTCCGGGCGAGCAGGCCCGCCGCCCCGAGGGGGGCGAGGACCTTCTCCTCGATCCCCGCGTACCGCGCCCGGTTCACCCCGACCTTGATCTCGAGGAGGAGCCCGGCCCGCGACGGCTTGAGGAGCGCGAGGACGTCGCCGAGGCGCGGGAGCGGCTCCGTCGTCCCCTTGACCGTGATGCCGGCCAGCTCGGCCCAGGCGAGGTCGCGCACCGCCCCCCGGCCGGTCGTCGTGCGCTCGAGCGTCGGGTCGTGGAGGACCACGACCTCGCCGTCCTTGGCGAGGTGGACGTCCAACTCGACGAGATCCACGCCGAGCGCGAGCGCCCCCCGGAACGCGCTCAGGCTGTTTTCCGGCCAGAGCAGCGCCCCGCCGCGGTGTGCCGCGACCAGCGGCCGCGGCTCGGCCGCGGTCCCGGTCACCACGAAGACGACCCCGAGGGCGCCGAAGAGGAGCCGCCGCATGCCGTCACTTCTCGGTCTCGATCAGGCCCTTGATGAACCACCGCTGCATGAGCACGACCACCGCCACGGGCGGCAGCATCGCCAGCACGACGGCCGCCATCACCAGGTTCCATTTGGGCACCGCGTCGCCCGTCGGAACCATGCGCTTGAGCCCCATGACGATCGTGTACATCCCCTCGTCGGTCGTCACGAGGAGCGGCCAGAGGTACTGGTTCCAGCCGAAGATGAACAGGATCACGAAGAGCGCCGCGATGTTCGTCCGCGACAGCGGCACGAGGATCTCTGTGAAGAACCGCAGCGGCCCCGCCCCGTCGATCCGCGCGGCCTCGGTCAACTCGTCCGGGACGGTCAGGAAGAACTGCCGGAAGAGGAACGTGGCCGTCGCCGACGCGATCAGGGGGATCGTGAGGCCCGCGTACGAGTTCAGCATGCCGAGGTCCGCGACGACCTTGAACGTCGGCATGATGCGCACCTCGACGGGCAGCATGAGCGTCAGGAAGATCGTCCAGAAGCACGCCATCCGCAGGGGAAAGCGGAAGTACACGATGGCATACGCCGACAGGATCGAAATCGCGATCTTACCCGCCGAGATCGCGAGCGCCATGACCAGGCTGTTGCCTACCATCACCACCAGCGGCGCGCTCCCCGAGCCCATCCCCACCTGGACGATGTGGCGGTAGTTCTCGAGTAACCGGTCCCCGAACCAGAGCGGGACCCGACCGAGTACCGCCTGGGTGGTGTGCGTCGAGGCCACGACCGTGACGTAGACGGGGAAGGCGACGACGAGCAGCCCGAGCGCCAGGACGGCGTGCGTCAGGAAGATCCCCAGCGGCCGCCGCTCGACCATCTAGTACTGCACCCGCCGCTCGATGTAGCGGAACTGGATCACCGTGAGCCCCATCACGATCGCCATCAGGATCACCGACTGCGCCGCCGACCCGCCGAAATCGAGCCCGACGTAGCCGTCGCTGAACACCTTGTAGACGAGCGTCTCCGTCGCCTTGGCCGGGCCGCCCCCGGTCACCGCGTGGATGATCCCGAACGTGTCGAAGAAGGCGTAGACGATGTTGACCACGATCAGGAAGAACGTAGTCGGCGAGAGCAGTGGGAAGACGATCCGCCAGAAGCGCCGGGCCGGGCCCGCCCCGTCGATCGCCGCCGCCTCGATGACCGCCTTCGGGATCGTCTGGAGCCCTGCCAGGAAGAAGACGAAATTGTAGCTGATCTGCTTCCAGGCGGCCGCCACGATGACGAGGAACATGGCCTGACCGCCGACGAGCCGGTGGTTCCACTCCTGTCCGGCCCCGCGGAGCAGATAGGCGATGATGCCCACGGTCGGGTCGAACATGAACAGCCAGAGCACGCCGGCCACGGCCGGCGCGACCGCGTACGGGGAGATGAGCAGCGTCTTGTACGCGGTCGCGCCCCGGATGGCGCGGTCCGCCATGACGGCGACGAGCAGCGCCGAGCCCAGCGCCAGCACGGCCGTGGCACCCGCGAAAAGCAGCGTGACCCGAAACGAGTGGAGGTAGTTCGGGTCACCCAGGAGGCGTTCGAAGTTCTCGAACCACACGAGCTGGATGTTGAGGCCGAACGCGTCCTGGAGCAGCACCGACTGGAAGAGCGCCTGGCCCGCGGGCCAGATGAAGAAGACGAACGTGATGACGAGCTGCGGCGTCACGAGCACGTACGGCAGGACCCGGTGCTGGAAGACCACGCGCTTGTGCATGGCGCTCGCCGGGATCCGGGGCCGCCCACCGGCCGGGGGCGGGCGGCCCCGTGCTGGTCAGAGGGGTTTAGCGGACCGTCCGCTCGAACTGGCGCAGCAGCTCGTTCCCGCGCCGGACCGCCGCGTCCAGGGCCTCCTTGGCGGTCTTCTTGCCGGCCCAGGCGGCTTCCAGCTCCTCGTCGATGATGTCCCGGATCTGGACGTAGTTGCCCAGGCGCAGGCCCTTCGAGTTCTCCGTCGGCGGCCTGTTGTTGATCTGCCGGATCGCGACGTCCGTCCCTGGGTTCTTGTCGTAGAAGCCCTGCCTCCGCGTCAGCTCGTACGCGGCCAGCGTGATCGGGAGGTAGCCCGTCCGCTGGTGGGAGGCCGCCTGGACTTCGGCCGATGACAGGTACGTGAAGAACTTCGCCACGCCCTTGTACTCCACGGGCTTGTGCCCGCCGAGCACCCACAGCGTGGCGCCGCCGATGATCGAGTTCTGGGGCGCACCGGAGACGTCGGGCCAGTAGGGCATCATCGTGATCCCGAACTCGAACTTGCCCGTCGTCGCCTTCACGACCCCCGCGTAGGCGGCCGACGAGGCGAAGAACATGCCGCACTCCGCGTTGTGGAACTTCGGGTTCGCGTCGCCCTTGCGCCCGCCGTAGTCGAACACCTTCGTCTTCTGCCACTCGGCGAGCTGCTCGATCACCCGGACGTGGAGCGGGCTGTTGAAGGTCAGCTCCGCGTCGAAGCCGGCGAGGCCGTTCTGCTTCGTCGCGAGCGGAATGTTGTGCCACGCGGAGTAGTTCTCGACGAGGGTCCACTGCTGCCACTGGGTCGTGAAGCCGCACGGGTACCCCGCCGCCCGGATCTTCTTCGCGTACTCCCCCACTTCCGGCCACGTCCGCGGGGGCTTCGCCGGATCGAGCCCGGCCTTCTTCAAGGCGTCCTTGTTGTAGTAGAAGACCGGCGTCGAGCTGTTGAACGGCATCGACAGCATCCGGCCGTCCGCCGTCGTGTAGTAGCCGGTCACCGCCGCCAGGTAGGCCTTCGGGTCGAACTTCTCGCCTGACTCGGCCATCAGCTCGTAGACGGGCTTGATCGCGCCCTTGGCGGCCATCATCGTCGCGGTCCCGACCTCGAACACCTGCACGATGTGCGGCTGCTGCTTCGCCCGGAACGCCGCGATCGCCCCCGTCATGGTGTCGGTGTAGTCGCCCTTGTAGATCGCGTTGAGCTTGTACTCGGTCTGTGACTTGTTGAAGCCGGCGGCGATGTCGTTCACCCACTCGCCGAGGGTGCCGCCCATCGCGTGCCACCACTGGATCTCGGTGGCGGCTTGCGCGCCGGTCGCGGTCAGCATGATGAGGAGGGTTGCAGCCGCACCGACCAGAACCCGGGACGCCTTCATGGCCATCTCCTCCCAGTCGTCGTGAGGGTTTCGGGGGCTTTACTATAGCGGATTCGGGCGACCGTGCGCCACGGGCCCCTCGCCCCGGAACCGCAGCCCCTGGCCGATCACCCCGCGGTAGGCGTCCAGCTCGGCGTCGACGCGCCGGGAACTCCACCCGAGGAGCGCCCCCATCCGCTGGGCGATCGCGGGGGCGCAGTCGAGGCCGAGGCAGGGGCCCGTGCCGATCCCCGTGCGCCGGAGGAGGACGTCCTGGAGCGAGACCGCCAGCTCCCCCTCCACCGCCCAGTGGAGCTGCGCCGCGATCTCCGGCGCGCTCTTGCAGAGCCGCTCGGTCCCGCCGGGGAGCCGCCGGGCCAGATCGAGCACCGCCCCCGCCCGCCGGCCGTAGGTCGCGACCAGCATCTCGACCTGGGCCGCCTCGAGCCCGGACGCCCGCACCGCCTCCGTCACGTCCAGCATGACGCGCGCCTCCAGCCGGGTCGCCTCCTCGTCCGAGCCGTCGAGCGCGAGCCGCGCCGTCCGGCTCGGCCCGCCCTTGCCGATCCGGCGGCCGATCTCGTTGCCGACCTGCTCGGCGAGGCTCCGGAAGCACGTGAGCTTGGTCCCCGTGATCGACAGGAACCGGTCGTCCGGCCCTTCCGCGAAGACCTTGTGCTGGCGCGAGACGGCGGAAGCGCGTTTGCCCACTTCGAACGTGAGTGGGCGCACTCCCGCGTACGTGTAGACGATGTTCGCCTCGGTCACGCGCGGGTCCGCGAGGACGCGCCGGGTCTCCTGGAGCAGGTACGCGACGTCCTCGGCCGTCGTCCAGACGCGGTCCGGGCTCTCCTCGAAGTCGGTGTCCGTCGTCCCCACGAGGGAGAACTCCCGCCACGGGATCACGAACACCATCCGCTCGTCCTGGGTCGACAGGTAGACGGCCCGCTCGGTGAGCCGCGGCAGGACGAGGTGCGCGCCCTTCGTGGTCCGGAGCACCCGGCCGCCCCGGTCCCAGATCCCGGCCATCTCCCGGACCCGGTCCACCCAGGGCCCCGTCGCGTTGACGAGCACCCGGCCCGTCAGCGTCACGACGTCACCCCCGACCAGGTCGCGGACGCGCGCGCTCCACCCGCCGCCCGGCCGCGGCCGGAACTCCTCGGCCTGGGCGTAGCTGACCGTGTGCGCCCCCGCCCGCCGCGCCGAGAGCACGTTCTCGAGGCACAGGCGCTCGGGCGAGAGCAGGAGGTCGTCGAAGTAGTACCCTGCGCCGACGAGATCGTCCGCCCGGAGCGTCGGCTCGAGCTGGAGCGCCTCGGCGCGGCCCAGCGTCCGGTAGTGCTCCGTGCGCTTCCCCGGCGTCAGGAGGTCGTACAGGCGGAGGCCGATCCGCACCTTGACGAGGCTCCGCGGGCCGCTCCGGTGGACCGGGACGAGGAACGGGAGCGGCCGGACGTTGTGCGGCGCCAGGCGGGCGAGCGTCTCCCGCTCGCGCAACGACTCCCGCACCAGGCCGAAGTCGAACAGCTCGAGGTAGCGGAGCCCGCCGTGGATGAGCTTCGAGGAGCGGGAGGTCGTCCCCGAGGCGAAGTCGGCCTTGTCCACGAGGACGCACGAGAGCCCGCGGAGGGCGAGCTCCCGCGCCACGCCGGCGCCCGCCATCCCGCCGCCGACGATGAGCGCGTCGAACACCTCGGCCTCGAGCCCGGCGAGCCGGCTCACGCGAGGAGCTCCTCGAGCGATCCGATGACGTGGTCCGGCTGCCAGCGCGCGATCTCGGGACTCCCGGCGGGCGTGATCCCCGTGAGGACCAGAATCGTCGCCAGCCCGGCGACCTTCCCCATCGCGATGTCGGTCTCCAGGCGATCCCCGACGATCGCGCTCTCGCGCGCGGCGAGACCCAGGCGCTCCAGCGCGACCGCCAACATGATCGGCGAGGGCTTGCCGACGATCGGGTCCACGCGCCGGCCCGTCACGCCCTCGACCGCGCCGATCATCCCCGCCGCGTCGGGGATCTCGCCGCCCTCGACGGGACAGGTGCGGTCCGGGTTCGTGCCGATGAGCCGCGCGCCGTGGCGCTTGACCGCCTGGAGCGCGACGTCGAGCTTCCGGTAGTCGAACGTCCGGTCGAACGCGACGACGACCCAGTCCGCCTCGGGGCCGTCCACGGGTTTGAGCCCCGCCTCCTCGAGCTCGGCGACGAGCGGGGGCTCCCCGATCACGAAGCAGCACGCCCCCGGCGCCTCGCCCGCGAGCCAGCGGGCGAGCACGTAGGAGGAGTTGATCACCTCATCGGTCGTCGCCGGCACCCCGAGCCGCGTGAGCTTCGCCGCGTACTCGGCCCGGCTCTGGATCGGCTTGTTCGAGAGGAAGCAGAGCCGGCGGCCGGCCTCGCGCAGCGCCGCGATCACGCGCGCGGCGCCCGGAAGGAGCCGCTCGCCGAGGTAGAGGGTGCCGTCGAGGTCGAAGATGAAACCCTGGTACGGAAACCGGACGGCCACGGGGGCTGGTTGGCGGATCGCTCTACCCTCGTCGGTACTCTAGTCAGCGCGGCGAGGGGCTGTCAACCGAGCACCGCCTCGTTAGGCTTTGCGGGCGCGCAGGACCTCCGCGAAATCGAGACCTACTGGTAGGGCCGTAGGACAGCGCTCAGGCCCGGCGGGGAACCACGGCGACGGCGTCGATCTCGACGAGCATCCCCGGGATCGCGAACTCGCTGATGCCGATCAGGGTCGAGGCCGGGCGGTTCGCGCCGAAGTAGGCCTGGCGGACCTCGTTGACCCTGGGGCGGTCGGCGCAGTGCGCGAGGTAGACCGTCACCTTGACGACGTCGTCGAGCGTCGCGCCGGTGGCCGCGAGGACGGTCTTCATGTTCTCGAGGACCTGCCGCGTCTGGGCGACGACGTCGCCGGCGCCGACCAGGTGCCCCTTGGAATCCAGGCTCGCCTGGCCCGAGACGTAGATCGTGTCCTCCGCCCGGACGGCATCCGAGTAGTGGCTGATGGGCTCGGACAATCCTTCAGCGCGGATGAGTCGGTGCGTCGGCATGAAGGCCCTCCTGTCGTTGCGCCTGCCAGGCCGAGGCCACGCCCGCCACGAGCGCCGCCCCGGCGAGGAGAAGCGCGTATCCGTACCCGCCCGTCCAGTCGTAGAGGGCGCCCCCGCCCCAGGCCCCGAGCGCTTCCCCCGGACCGCTCGCGACGGCGATCCAGCCCGTGATGGCGCCGACCGCGGGGCCGTGGAAGGCGGCCGTCGCGGCGGCGGTCGCGACGATCCCCCCCGAGCCCTGGGCGAGGCCATAGAAGAGCACGAATGCGGCGAGCCAGGCGGGCCGCCCCGTCGCGGCGAGGCCCGCGAGACAGCCGATCCCGACGAGGCCGCTCCCGAAGCTCAGGCTGAGCGCTCGCGCCGGGCCGAGGTGGTCGGTGAGCCAGCCCACCGCGAGCCGGCCCGCGAGGCTCACCACGGCCACGCTCCCGAGGGCGGCGGCCGCCACGAGCGCCGCGACGCCCGCGTCGACGGCGAGGGCGACCGCGTGCAGGTTGATCAGGGCGAACCCCACGCCCGTAAAGAACCGGAGCGCGGCGAGCCACCAGAAGGCGGGCGTGCGAACCGCCCCGGCGACCGAGCGCGTGTCGGCCGATGCGGACTGCGCGTGCGTCGCGGGCGGGAGCCGCTGGAGTCCGTTGACGGGCACGACCACCACCAAGAGCAGCCCGGCCAGGATCCCGAGGCTCGCCCGCCAGCCCAGCCGGTCCACGAGCAGCTGGCTCAGCGGCACGAGCGCGAAGGTGCCGAGGGGTGTCCCGAGGTCCGCGAGCGCGATAGCCCGGCCGCGGCGGTGGGGGAACCACTGCGCGACCACGAGCATGTTCGGCGGGCTCCCGAGGGTCGAGAGACCGGCGCCCGCCAGGACGCCGTAGGTCAGGACCAACAGCGGGAGGCTCGTCGCCTGGCTGGCGAGGAGGAGCCCGAGCGCGGCCAGCGCCGCGCCGCCCTGGAAGAGCCGCCGCGGCCCCCACCGGTCGAGGGCCGCGCCGGCGAAGGGCGCGCCGAGGCCCAGCAGGAGCACGACCCCCGACTGGACGGCGGCGACGACGCCCCGGCCCTCGGCGAACTCGCGGACGAGCGGGAGGTACAGCACGCTGAACGCCATGACGGTCCCGTTCTGGACCGCCATGGTGAGCGCCGCGACCGCGAGGCTCAGCCCCGGGAGAGACCCGGGCTCGGGACGTGGCGGCAACTACCAGAGAAGGGGCGCGACGGCCCGCTGCGCCCAGGCGAACGCGGGGCCGGGCAGGAGCCCGAGGTGGAGCGTCCCCCAGACCGCGACCGCCAGCGCGACCCACGCGGCGGGCGTCAGCGCGCTCCGCACCTCGGGCCCTTCCGGGTCGCGCATGTACATGTACACGATGAGGCGGAGGTAGTAGTACGCGGCGACGACGGAGTTCAGGACCGCGATCACCGCGAGGGCGAAGAGCTGGCCCCGGATCGCCGCGCCGAAGAGGTAGAACTTCCCGACGAACCCGGCCGTCGGGGGGAGCCCGATCAGCGAGAGGAGGAAGATCGTCAGCGCCAGGGCCAGGACCGGGTGCCGGTCGCCGAGCCCCCCGTAGGCATCGAGGTTGACGGCCTCGACCCCCTCGCGTTCCAGCAGGAGGATCACCCCGAACGCCCCCACGGTCGCGAACGAGTAGACGACGAGGTAGAAGACGACCGCCGGGGCGCCCCGCTCGGGCCCCGCCGCGATCCCGACCAGCATGTAGCCGACGTGGGCGACCGAGGAGTAGGCGAGCATGCGCTTGAGGTTCCCCTGAACGAGGGCGATGACGTTCCCGACCGTCATCGTGAGCACGGCCGCGAGCCAGACGTAGGTGGCCCAGTCCGCCTGGAGGACCCGCATCGTCACGAGCACGCGGAGGAGGCCCGCGAACGCGGCCGCCTTCGAGCCTGTCGCGATCAGCGCGGCGACCGCGGTCGGCGCGCCCTCGTAGACGTCGGGCGCCCACTGGTGGAAGGGGACCGCGGAAGTCTTGAAGCCGAAGCCGACGAGGAGGAGGGCCACGCCCGCCAGGATGAGCGGGTCACGCGCGGCCTCCGGTGCGGCGAGGGCCGCGCCCAAGCGGTCGAGGCTCGTCGTCCCCGTCGCCCCGTAGAGGAGCGCGATCCCGTAGAGGAAGAACCCGCTCGCGAAGGCCCCCAGGAGGAAGTACTTCATCGCCGCCTCGTTCCCGCTGGCGCGCGTCCGGAAGAAGCCCGCCAGGACGTAGAGCGACAGCGACATCAGCTCGAGGCCGAGAAAGATCACCAGGAGGTCGAGGCCCGAGGCCATGAGCATCATGCCGACCGTGGCGAAGAGGACGAGGGCGTAGTACTCCCCCGCCTCGATCCCCTGCCGCCGGACGTAGCCCACCGAGAGCAGGAGCACCAGCGCCGTCGTCACGCAGAAGATCGCGTTGAAGAAGAGGGCGAAGTCGTCGAGCGCGACCATCCGCTGGAAGCGGACCGGGGGCTGCCCCCACAGAATCGCCGAGACGACCAGCGCGCCCGCGAGCCCGACGAGCCCCGTTACCGCGAGGTGGCTCTTCCGGTCGAGCGGCGGGACCAGGTCCAGGAGGAGGCAACAGACGGCCGCCCCCGTGACGATGAGCACCGGGGCGAGGACCGACCAGGCGAGCCCGGGGAGCGTGAACCCCATCGTCAGTAGAGCCACCAGGCCCCGGCCGTCGGGCCCGCCTTGGCCTTCACGAAGCCGATCAGCTCGGCCACGCTCGCCTCGGTGACGCCGATGAAGGGCTTGGGGTACACGCCGATCCAGACGATCAGGAGCAGGATCGGCACGAGCGTCGCGAGCTCCCGGGCGTTCAGGTCGGGGAGGTGGCGGACCTCCTCGTGGCGGACGTCGCCGAAGACGACACGCTGGTACATCCAGAGCATGTAGACGGCGGCGAAGATGATGCCGGCCGTCGCGAGCACGGCGAACGGCCGGCTCACCTGGAAGGCCCCGACCAGGATCAGGAACTCGCCGACGAAGCCGTTGAGGCCGGGGAGCCCGATCGACGAGAGCGTCACGACCATGAAGACCGCGGAGAAGACCGGCGTGACCCCCCACAGCCCGCCGAAGTCGGCGATGAGCCGCGAGTGCCGCCGCTCGTAGATCATCCCGACCAGCAGGAAGAGCGCGCCGGTCGAGAGCCCGTGGTTGACCATCTGGAGGATCCCGCCCTCCACGCCCTGGGCGTTCAGGGCGAAGAGCCCGAGCATGACGAAGCCGAGGTGGCTCACCGAGGAGTACGCGACGAGCTTCTTCAGATCCGGCTGGACCATCGAGACCCAGGCGCCGTAGAGGATCCCGATGATCGCCAGGACGAAGATCGCGGGGGCGAACACCGCCGAGGCGTGCGGGAACAGCGGCAGGCAGAACCGGAGGAAGCCGTAGGTCCCCATCTTCAGGAGCACCCCGGCCAGGATCACGCTCCCCGCCGTCGGCGCCTCGACGTGGGCATCGGGGAGCCAGGTGTGGAACGGGAACATCGGCACCTTGATCGCGAAGGCCAGCGCGAACGCGAGGAAGAGCGGCCACTGGAGCGCCGGCTCGAGGATCATCCGCGCGATCGGCCCGTAGTCGAAGGTGTAGACGCCGGTCGTGCTCCCCTGGAGGTAGTAGAGGGCCAGGATCGCGAGGAGCATCAGGGCCGAGCCCGCCATCGTGTAGAGGATGAACTTCACCGCCGCGTAGATCCGGCGCGGCCCGCCCCAGACCCCGATGATCACGTACATCGGGACGAGCATCGCCTCCCAGAAGACGAAGAAGAGGAACAGGTCGAGGGCGCAGAACACCCCGACCATCGCCGTCTCGAGGAGGAGCATCGCAATCTCGAACTCCTTCACGCGCGTCGTGATCTGCGTCCAGGCGGAGAGGAGGCAGAGGGGCGCGAGGAAGGTCGTGAGGAGGACGAGGAGGAGGCTGATGCCGTCCACCCCGAGGTGGTAGCCGATCCCGAGCTCCGGGATCCAGGGGCGCCGCTCCTCGAACTGCATCCCCGCCCGCGTCGGGTCGAACCCGAGCCACAGGAGGAGCGAGAGGCCGAACGTCACCACCGAGACCCAGAGCGCGACATGCCGGAGCCGCGCCTCGTCGCGGCGGTCGAGGACCAAGAGCGCCAGCGCCCCGACGGTCGGCAGGAAGATGACCGCCGTCAGGAGCATCTGCGCAGCTCAGCCGCCGGGGGTGGCGCCGGGCGCGCCCCGCGGGGTCCCGGGCGGATGGGGGTCCCCTCACGGCGACCCTCACGCAATTCGGCAGAATTGCGGGAGGCGCGTGAGAAAGGGGCCCGGAGCCCGGGCGCGCGGGGCAAGCCCGGCGACAGGACCCCCGGCGGCTGATGAGGCGGGCTCACCGCGGCCACAGCAAGAGCCCCAGCAGCGCCACGACACCGATCAGCATCGACAGCGCGTAGTTCGCGACGAAGCCCGTCTGGGAGCGCCGCAGCGCCGCGGCCGCGCGGTCGACCAGGGCCGCGATGCCATTGACCGCCCCGTCGATCACCCCGAGGTCGAAGGCCTGGGCGCACCACTCGCTCACCCGGACCGTCGGCCGGACGAAGGCCCAGTCGTAGAGCTCGTCCACGTAGTACTTGTGGAGCAGCACCCGGTGCACGGCATGCTGCGGCTGGCCCACCCTCGCCACGTCCGCCGCGCCGCCCGGGTACATCCGCCACGCCACGAGGAGCCCCGCCGCCGCCGCCGCGACCGAGGCCGCCATGAGCCCCCACGCGGGCCCGTGGTGCGCCTCGCCGCCGCCCAGGACCGGCTCGAGGAAGTGGCCGATCGGGGTCCCCGTGGCGAGCGGGAGCCCCCACACGCCCCCGACGGCCGCGAGGACCGCCAGGGCCCAGAGCGGCACCGTCATCACCGGCGGTGACTCGTGAACGTGGTGGGCGACCGCGTGGTCCACGCGCGAGGCGCCGAAGAAGGTGAGGAAGACGAGGCGCCACATGTAGAACGCGGTCAGCGCGGAGCCGAGGAGCCCGAGCGCGAAGATCGCGTAGCGGTGCGCGAACCAGGCGCCCGCCAGGATCTCGTCCTTCGAGAAGAACCCCGAGAACGGCGGGAGCCCCGAGATCGCGACCGTCGCCACGATCATCGTGTCCCGCGTCTGCGGGAGCCGCCGCCAGAGGCCGCCCATCTTCCGGAGGTCCTGCTCGCCGGAGAGCGCGTGGATCACCGACCCCGCCCCGAGGAACAGGAGCGCCTTGAAGAACCCGTGCGTCAGGAGGTGGTAGATCCCGGCCGCGTACGCCCCCACCCCGACGCCGACGAACATGTAGCCGAGCTGGCTGACGGTCGAGTAGGCGAGGATGCGCTTGATGTCGGTCTGGGCGAGGCCGATCGAGGCGGCGAAGACGGCGGTGAGGACGCCGACCCACGCGACCACGTCGAGGGCGACCCCCGACCGCTCGAAGAGCGCGTGGGCCCGCGCGACCATGTAGACGCCGGCCGTGACCATCGTCGCCGCGTGGATCAGCGCCGAGACGGGCGTCGGCCCCTCCATCGCGTCCGGGAGCCACGTGTGGAGGGGGAGCTGGGCCGACTTCCCGCAGGCGCCCGCGAAGAGGAGGAGACTGATCCAGGTCGCGGTCGCCACGGGGAGGGTCGGCGCCTTCGCGAAGACCTCCGCGAACTCGAGCGTTCCGAGCGCCGTCCAGATCCACATCACCCCGAGGCCGAAGCCGAAGTCTCCGACGCGGTTGACGATGAAGGCCTTCTTCCCGGCGTTCGCCGCGGAGTCCCGCGTGTACCAGAAGCCGATCAGGAGGTAGGAGCAGAGCCCCACCGCCTCCCAGAAGACGTAGAGGAGGAGGAAGTTCCCCGCGAGGACGAGCATCACCATCGAGAAGACGAAGAGGTTCAGGTAACAGAAGAAGCGCGGGGCGTCGGGGTCCGCGTGCATGTAGCCGATCGAGTAGACGTGGATGAGGAACCCGACGCCGGTGACGAGGAGCAGCATCGTCGCCGAGAGCGGATCGAGTTGAACTGTGACCGGCGCCCGGAACGTCCCCGCCACGATCCAGTCGAAGAGCGGCCCGACGAACGTCTCGCCCCCGCCCCACACCCGCCAGAACGCCGCGAGCGCGACGACGAACGCGAGGCCGACGGAGGGCACCGCGACCCAGTGGGCCCGGTGGCCGAGGCGGCGGCCGAAGAAGAGGGTGACCAGAAAGCCCAGGAGGGGGAGGGCGGGAATCGGCCAGACGAAGTGGATCATGGGTGTGCGGGTGTCGCGGTGCCACGCAAAGCGGCCCGGGCTCTCACCCGGGCCGGCGGACGCGCCCCCCTACCCTAGCGGAAGGCCCCGGGGGTGTCAAGGCGACCGGCCGGCCAAAACCCGCGCCCGGAAGCGCCGCGCGTCGGCCACCATCGCCTGGTTGTTGGAGGTCGTAGAACGGCGCCTGCAGCTCCACCACGCCGAAGCGCGCGAAGCACGCGGCGTGGCTCCCGCTCCACCCGCAGGTCCCCACGTGGACGACCGGCGCGGCCTTCGGCGCGCCGCGACGGCTACGGTCGGGAATCGCCCCCCTCCGCGCGGATCCTGAGGGCGCGGAGCTTCTTCCGCAGCGTGTTCCGGTTGATCCCGAGGAGGGCCGCGGCGCGGAGCTGGTTGCCGCCGGTCTCCCGGAGCACCGCCTCGAGGAGCGGGCGCTCGACCAGGCTCAGCATCAGCTCGTAGAGGTTCGCCGACTCCCGGCTCCCCAGCCCCCGCACGCACTCGGCGAGCTTCTGCTGGACCAGCTCCTCGAGCGTCCCGGCCCGGACCGGCGGCGTCGGTCCGCCGGGCGTGATCGGCAGGTGCTCGGGCAGGATCACGCCGCCCGTCGCCATCACGATCGCGTGCTGGATCACGTTCTCGAGCTCCCGCACGTTGCCCGGCCACTGGGAGCCGAAGAGGCGGTCGAGCGCCTCCGCGGACAGGGCCCGCTCGCCGAGCGTGGCCGCGTACTTCGCCAGGAAGTGGTCCACGAGGAACGGGATGTCCTCGCGCCGCTCCCGGAGGGGCGGCAGCGTGAGCGTGACCACGTTCAGCCGGTAGTAGAGGTCTTCCCGGAAACGCCCCTCGCGGATCAGCGCCTCGAGGTCCCGGTTCGTCGCGGCGACGACCCGCACGTCCACGCGGATCGGCTCGACGCCGCCCACGCGCTCGAACTCCCGCTCCTGGAGGACCCGCAGGAGCTTCGGCTGGAGCTCCGGCCCCAGGTCCCCGACCTCGTCGAGGTACACCGTGCCGCCGTGGGCGACCTCGAACTTCCCGAGGCGCCGCTGGTGGGCGTCGGTGAAGGCGCCGCGCTCGTGGCCGAACAGCTCGGCCTCGAGGAGGGTCGCCGGGATGGCGGCGCACGAGACAGCGACGAAGGGCTTGCCGGCCCGGCGGCTGTAGTGGTGGATGGCGCGCGCGACGACCTCCTTGCCCGTCCCCGATTCGCCCGCCAGGAGCACCGTGACGTCGGTTCCCGCGATCCGGCCGATCGTCTTGTAGACCTCCTGCATCTTCGGCGACTTCCCGACGAGGGCCCCGAACTCCCAGACCTCCTGGATGCCGGTGCGCAGCTCGACGACCTCCCGGGCGAGCGCCTTCGCCGCGAGCGCGCGCTCGACGAGCAGGAGCACCTCGTCGTTGTCGAACGGCTTGGCGAGGTAGTCGTAGGCGCCCCGCTGCATCGCTTCCACCGCGCTGCGGACGCTCCCGTGGGCGGTCATGACGATGACGGCCGTCTCCGGCGCCGCGGCCCGGAGCCGCGAGAGCGCCTCGAGGCCGTCGAGCCCCGGCATCCGGATGTCGAGGAACGCGAGGTCGAACGGCTCCGCCGCCGTGGCGGCGAGGGCCTGCGCCCCGTCCTCGACGACCGTCACGCGGTGCCCGGCCTGCCCGAGGAGCCGCTCGAGGAGCCAGCGGATGGAGGGCTCGTCGTCGGCGACGAGGATGCGCGCGGAGATGGCGTGCAGGGTCTCGGGCCCGCTCACGGGGGCGTGCTTCCCGGCGGCGCCGTGGGCAGGTAGCAGGCGAACGTCGTCCCCTTCCCCGGGCTGGAGGTCACGCGGATCGCGCCGCGGTGCTCCTCGACGATCCGGTGCGCGAGGGCGAGGCCGAGCCCGAGGCCCCGTGGCTTGGTCGTGACGAACGGGTCGAAGACCCGCTCGCGGAGGGCCTCCGGAATCCCCTCCCCCTCGTCCTGGACCAGCACCTCGACCAGCGGGCGTGGCCCCCCGCCGAGGTCCACCTTGGCGTAGAGGGGATCGAGCGACAGCCGCGTCGCCAGCGTCAGCCGCCCGCCGCCCGGCATCGCCTCGATCGCGTTCTGGAGGAGATTCTGGAACACCTGCATCAGCCGGTCTGCGTCGGCCCACAGGGCGGGGAGGCTCGGGTCGTAGCGGCGGACGATCTGCACACCCTGCTCGCGCGCCCGGGGCTCCGCGAGGAGGCAGGCGCGCTCGAGCAGCGCGTGGAGGTTGACCGCGCCGAAGCTGAACCGCATCGGTCGCCCGAGGTCGAGGAGCGCCTCCATGACCTGGTTCACGCGGTCGATCTCGCCGAGCATGACGTCCAGGTGCTCGCGGTAGGGGCCCGCGCCGAGCTCCGCGCCGAGGAGCTGGGCGACGCCGCGGATCGCGCCGAGCGGGTTGCGGATCTCGTGCGCGAGCGCCAGGGCCATCTGCCCGAGGGCGGCCAGGCGCTCGCCGCGCCGGACCTCGGCCTCGAGCGCGCGGATCCGGGAGAGGTCGCGGAGGACCGCGACCGCGCCCCGCAGCGCGCCCTGCGGCCCGTGGATCGGCGCCGTCAGGAGGCTCACCGGCACCGCGCGCCCGTCCGCCGCCTCGATCACCGAGTCGGCCTCCGCCCGGCCCTCCTCCAGGCGCACGGTCTCCGCGAGGTGGCGGACCAGCCGGGCCTCTCCCCCGAAGACCTCGCCGATTCCGCGTCCCACGACCCGCGTCGCCGCGCGCCCGACCAGGGCCTCGGCGGCCGCGTTCCAGAGGACGACCGTGAGGTCGGGACGCACCCCGATCACGGCGTCCGGCAGGCTCGCGAGGAGCGCGCGGAAGTCCGGGGGCGAGGGCGGCAGCCCGGCGGCCACGGCAGTCAGGCGAGCGGCAGCGTCGCCCGCGCGTTCAGCGCGAGGTCGGCCCGCTCCCCGCGCGCGAGCCGCGCCGCGCCGGCGGCCGCGATCATCGCCGCGTTGTCCGTGCAGAGGACCGGCGGGGGCGCGCTCCAGGCGTACCCGCGCTCCGCGCACTCGGCCTCGAGCGCGGCGCGGAGCGCCTGGTTTGCGGCGACGCCGCCGGTCAGCAGGATCCGGCGAATCCCGTGGCGCACGGCGGCCCGGAGCGTCTTCCGCACGAGCATCTTCACGACCGTCCCCTGGAACGACGCGCAGACGTCGGCCGTCTGCGCGGCCGTGAGGGGCCCCTGCCGGCGGACGTAGAGGCTCACGGCCGTCTTGAGGCCGGAGAACGAGAAGTCGGGCGCCCCGTCGGTGATCTGCGCCACGGGGAACGGGATCGCCTTGGGGTCGCCCTCGCGCGCCACCCGCTCGACGGCCGGCCCGCCCGGGTACCCGAGGCCGAGGAGCTTCGCCACCTTGTCGAAAGCTTCCCCCGCGGCGTCGTCCCGCGTCTGACCGATCAGCCGGTAGCTGAGCGGCGCCGGGCACGCGTAGAGCGCCGTATGCCCCCCCGAGACGACCAGGGCGAGGAACGGGTGGCTGAGCCCCGGGTCGGCGAGGAAGCCGGCGAAGATGTGCCCTTCCAGGTGGTTCACCCCGACGAAGGGCAGCCCGTGGGCGTAGGCGAAGCCCTTGGCGACCGACAGGCCCACGAGGAGCGAGCCGACGAGCCCCGGCCCGCAGGTCACGGCGATGCCGTCGAGCTCCGGCAGCGTGACGCCGGCATCCGCGAGCGCGTTCGCGACCACCGGGAGGACCACCTCGAGATGCCGCCGCGAGGCGAGCTCGGGGACGACGCCGCCGTAGCTCCGGTGGACGGCGTCCTGGGACAGGACGACGTTGGAGCGGAGCGCGCCGTCCTCGAGGACGGCGGCCGCCGTCTCGTCGCACGAGGTCTCGATCCCCAGGACCCTCATGAGCCGCCCGCCGCGGCCGGCCGGTCGAGGAGCGCCGACACCCGGACGAGCATGATGCCGCGGGCCTCCCAGCGGGGCAGCGCCTCCGCCAGGAGGCGGACGGTCAGCGGCCGTCCATGGCCGATCGCCACGACCGAGCCGCGCCGCGCCGCCCATCGCTCGACCTCGGCGAGGTGCCGCCGGATCGTCGCCTCGCTCTCGTCCGTGTCGAGGAAGAGCTGGCGCCGCGCCGCGGGCAGCCCGAGTGCCTTGGCGAGGTCGTAGGCCTGGCTCCGGTGCGTCGTCAGGCTGTCCACGACGAAGAGCCGCTCGGCGCGCACCGCCTCGAGGACGGCGCGCACCCGGGCCCGGTCCTCGGTGAACCGCGAGCCCATGCCCGTGGCGACGCCGGCGATACCGGGCAGGCTCGCGAGGTGCTCGCGCGTGCGCCGCCCCACCTCATCGGGGGACATCGCGGTCGTCAGCGCCCCGGGACCCGGGTCGGCCTCCGGGGCGCGGTGGGGCTCGAGCGGGAGCTGGAGCAGGACCTCGAGGCCCGCCCGCGCGGCGTCCCGGGCGATCCGCCGCGACAACGGGAGCCCAGGCCGGACCGCGACCGTGACCGGCCGGCCGAGCGCCACGACCTCCTCGAAGACGTCGCCGCGCGCGCCGAGCTCATCGACGATCACCGCGACGCGCGGGACGCCCCGGGTGCCCTCGCGGGGGCGGGCCGGCGGCGGCCCGGACGCGGTCCGCCCGGCGGGAGCGCCCCAGGGCAAGCCCAGGAGCGAGGGCGCGCCCCGCTGCGCCTGCCGCCGGTCCAGCAGGACGACCGCGATCAGGAGGACGAGGATGAGGCCCGCGAGGGCGAGCCACAGGAGCCGCGACATCTCGACGAGGTCCCCGGGCGCGCGCCACCGGCCCGGCGGCCTTCGGGCGTCGCCGGTCCGCGCGTCGCCCTCCGATCCGAGCCGGCCGCGCTCAGTTCAACTTGGGGCGGGAGCGCCTGCTGCCGCTCCCCCCCAAACCCCCCCACGAGCCCCTGCTGCCCCCCGTCGTCGTCGCACGGCCGGTTCCCACATCGATTCGTGCATGGGCTCTCAGCTCGCCTTGGCCGTGGGCTTCTCGCTGTTCCGGGCCGCGCGGAGAATCTCGAGCGCCCGCTGGAGCTGGGTGTCCCGCTTCCGCTGCTCGGCCTCGGAGAGCGGGGGCGCGGCGGCGCGCGCCGCCGGGTCCTCCTTCGGCGGCTCGACCACGACGTCCGGGGGGATCCCCTTGCCCTGGATCGAGCGGCCCTTGGGCGTGAAGTATTTGGCCGTGGTCAGCCGCAGGCCGGACCCGTCGGGGAGCGGGATGATCGTCTGCACCGACCCCTTGCCGAAGGTCTGCTGCCCGACGACGACCCCGCGCCCGTGGTCCTGGATCGCGCCGGCCACGATCTCGGACGCCGAGGCCGAACCCTGGTTGACGAGCACCACGACCGGCACCTGCGTGAGCGCATGGCGCGCGTGCGCGACGAAGCGCATGTTCTGGTTTCGCACACGCCCCTCCGTGTAGACGATCAACTTGCCGTCCCCGAGGAAGTGCGCGGAGACGTCCACGGCGGACTGGAGGAGGCCGCCCGGGTTGTTCCGGAGGTCGATGACCAGCCCCGCGAGGCGCCCCGTCTTGACCAGCTTCTCCAGATCGGCCTCGAGGTCCCGCGCGGTGCGCTCCTGGAAGGCGCGGATGCGGAGGTACCCCACGCCGGGCTCGATCTCCTGGCCCTTGACGCTCTGGACCTGGATGATCTCGCGGGTGACGGTGAAGTCCATCAGCTCCTTGGCGCCTTCCCGCATGACCGTGATGGTGACCTTGGTGCCCTTCGGTCCGCGCATCTTCTTGACCGCGTCGAGGAGCGACATGTCCTTTGTGGAGAGCCCCTCGATCTTGACGATCTTGTCACCGGGCTGGACCCCTGCGCGCCACGCGGGCGTCCCCTCGATCGGGGCCACGACGGTCAGCTGGTCGTCCCGGATCGTGATCTCGATCCCGAGCCCGCCGAAGCTCCCCGACGTCTCCACCTGCATCTCGCGGTAGCTCTCGGGGTCGAGGAACGAGGAGTGCGGGTCGAGCGCGCGCAGCATGCCGCGGATCGCCCCGTAGATGACCTCGCGCGGCTCCGTCTCGTCGACGTACTGGTTCTGGATGATGGCGAGCACATCGGTGAAGAGCTTGAGCTGCTCGTAGGTGGCGCCGGGATCGACGGCCTTGGAGGCCGACGTGCCGCCCAGCGACAGCGTGAGCACGACGAGGATGGCGGCGACGAGGAACACCTTGGTGACCGGCTGACCGGCACGCATGAACGCAACCTCCTTCAACGCTCTCGACCCGTGGCTCACAGCCGCCTCAGCCACTGCTGCGGGTCCTCGGCCCGACCCTGGTAGCGCACCTCGAAGTAGAGCCGCGGCCCGGCCAGCGACCCCGTGTCGCCGACCCGCGCGATGCCCTGCCCGGCGCTCACCCGCTCGCCCTCCTCGACCAGGAGCTCGGAGGCGTGACCATACAGGGTGTAGTAGCCGTACCCGTGGTCCAGGATGATGAGGTTACCATAACCCTTGAGCCATCCGCGATAGAGCACGGTTCCAGGATACACCGCGCGGATCGGTGCGCCCTCGGCCGCCTCGATGTCCACGCCCCGCCGGTAGGTCTCGGTCCCGAAGCGCGGGTGCACCTGGCGGCCGAACCCCTCGACGATCCGCCCCTGGGTCGGCCACGGGAGCTGCCCGCGGAGGGCGCCGAGGCCGACCGCCGGGGATCGGGGGCCCTCCGGCTCCGGCGGGCGGGCCGCCGCGACCCGGGCCTGCGCCCGCCGCGAGAGCTCGCGGACCAGCGCCTCGAGCCGCCGGCTCGCCTCGGCGAGCTCCGCGGCCATGCGCTCGTGCGCCGCGCGGTTGTCGCGCACCTCGGCGAGGAGCGCGCGCCGGCGCTCCTGCTCGGCGTCGATCGCCGCCCGCTCCCTCTCGCCGGCGCGGCGCAGCGCCACGAGCTCCCGGCGGCCGCGCGCCACCGCCTCCTGGCGCGTCTCGAGGCGCTCGGCCGTCTGCTCGAACTCGGCGAGCCGCGCGAGGTCGAGCCGGGTGACGCGCGCGAGGTCGTCGGCGGCGCGGGCGCGGGCGACACGGCTCGAGCCGGCGACCCATGCCGGCTCGGCTGGGACGCGCCGGAGGCGGTCGAGCGCCCGGAGCCGCGCGGCCAGCTCCGCCTGCTGGGTCACCGTGTCCTCCGCCACCCGACTCCGCTGCCCGGTGAGTCGCCCGAGCTCCGCCCCGACCTCGCGGAGCCGCTGGTCGAGCCGGCGCAGCTCGGCGCGCTTCCGGGCAAGCGTCCGGTCCATCTCCTCCAGTTCGGCCAGGAGCGAGACCTCCCGCCGGCGGGCGGCGGAGGCCCGCGCGCGCTCCTCGGCAAGCTGGCGTCGGACCTCGCCCAGGGCCTCCTTCTTCGCCTTGAGCGTTTCCGGGGGATGCGCGCCGACGGCCCCCGCCGCGACGGCGACCGCGAACCCCAGGGCGCACGCGCCCCACCGGCGCCCGCGCGCGGCGCGCCGCTGGACCACCGGACGCTCAGGGCCGGCCGGCACCGAGGCCTCCGAGGAACCCGGCGGCGGCGCCACCGCCGAGGAGCGCGGCGCCGAGGGGCCAGCCCGCGAGCGGCAGCACGGGGACGCCGAGCGTCACGCGCAGCCAGGCGCCGCCCCACGGCGCCCCGACCTCCGACAGGAACACGAGCGCGGCCCAGCCGAGCCCCGCCCCGGCCACCCCCTGGAGGACGGCCTGCAGGACGAGTGGCCCCCGGACCACCGCCTCGGGCACGCCCGCCAGGCGCAGGACCGCCGCCTCGTCGGCCCGGGCGCGCCGCGCCACACCGGTCGCCCCCGCGATCGCCGTCACGGCCCCGACGGCGAGCAGCGCCGCGAGGACGAGCCCGCCCACCCGCACCCCGCGCTCGACGCGCTCGCTCGGCTCGACCCAGCCCACCGCGGCCTCGACGTCCTCGACGGCCGGAAGCCGGCGAAGCGCGTCCATGAGCCCGCGGAGGCCCGCGGCGTCGAGCCCGGGCGCCGGCGTGACCTCGACCCGTGCGGGGACCGGGTTCGCAGAGAGCCGATCGAGCCCGGCGCCCGCTGGGCCGAGGTCCCGGCGGAGGTCGCCCAGCGCCTCGGCCGGCGAGACGTAGCGCACGGCGCCCACACCGGGGAGCGCCCGCGTCGCCGCGACGAGGCCAGCCGGGGCCTCGGCGCGCGCGGGGTCGGCGCGCAGGAGGGCGACCACGCGGAGGTCCGCATGCCACGCTGCCGTCAGGCGCTCGAAGACGGCGAGCCCGAGGAGCGCCCCTCCCGCCACGAGGACCGCGAGGGCCGCGACGAGCACGCCCCCCGCGCCCGCCACGCCCGTGCGCCGGAGATCCCGGAACGCCGCGTCGAGGACGAAGCTAAGCCGCGCCATGCGGCCCCTCGCTGACGCGTCCGCCCTCCACGCTGAGGACGCGCGCCTTGAGCGCCGCCGCGAGCGCGGGATCCCGCGTCGCGACGACGACGGTCGTGCCGCCCGCCTGGACGGCCCGGAGGAGCTCGGCGACCTCCCGCGTCGCCACCTCGTCGAGCATCGCCGTCGGCTCGTCGGCGAGGAGCAGGCGCGGCGCCGGCGCGACCGCGCGCGCCAGCACGAGCCGCCGGCGCTCCCCCGCGGCCAGCTCCCCGGGGAACGCCGTCGCGCAGGCGGCGAGCGCGGCGTCGCGCAGCGCCTCGAGGCTGCGGGCGCGCGCCTCGGCCGCGGCCATCCCGAGGGCGCGGAGCACGAGCGTCACGTTGCCCAGGGCGCTGCGGTCGGCAACGAGGCGGGGCTCCTGCGGGACGACGCCCATCTGGCGGCGAAGCCGCGCGAGGCGGCCGCGGCGGAGGGTCCCGATGTCCTCGCCGTCCATGCGGACGCGGCCCTCGGTCGGGCGCTCCTCGCCGGTCAGGAGCCGGAGCAGCGTGGACTTCCCCGCGCCGGAGGGGCCGGCCAGGACCACCAGCTCGCCGGCACCGACGTGGAGGCTCGCGCCCCGGAGCGCCTGGACGCGGCCGCCACCCCGCCGCACGTACACCTTGGAGACGCCCCGGAGCTCGACAACCACCTCATCCCCATTATAGGAACGAGCCGGCTCCCGAGCGCAGCGTTTTGGCAGGACGCCCGCGCGGGTGACGCCGGGTGAGCCGCAGAGCGCCCGCGCGCAGTGGGACCCCCTCAGCTTCCTTCCGCAAGTCCGCGACTTGCGGAAGGAGGTGAGCGGGTGACGCGCGCGGGCGCGGCTGCCGGCGAACCCGGCGGCAGGACCCGCGCGGGCGCCTAGACCGGCGGCAGGCGCTCGGCGAGCAGGCGATTGACGAGCTGCGGGTTGGCCTTCCCCTGCGTGGCCTTCATGACCTGGCCGACGAGGAAGGCCACGCTCTGCTTCTTGCCCTTCCGATAGTCCGCCACGGCGCCGGGGTTGGCCGCGATGACCTCGTCCACGACGCGGCCGAGCGCCGCCTCGTCGGCGACCTGCGTGAGGCCCTCGCGCCGGACGATCGCGTCCGGGTCTTCCCCGCTCCGCGCCATGCGCTCGAAGACCTCCTTGGCGATCTTGCCGCTGATCGTCCCATCGTCCACGAGCGCGACGAGCCGCGCGAGGTGGCCCGGGCGGATTGGCGCGCGGTCGGCGGCCGCGGGGTCGCCGTGGAGCTCCCGCAGGAGCTCCGACATGACCCAGTTGGCGAGCGCCTTGGGATTCGGGTGGGCGCGGACCGCCTCCTCGTAGTAGTCGGCGAGCGCCCGGTCGCTCGCCAGGAGGTCCGCGTCGTAGGCCGAGAGCCGGTACTGCTCCGCCAGGCGTCGGCGCCGAGCCCGCGGCAACTCGGGCAGCCCCGCGTCGATCTCCCGGACCCAGGCCGCCTCCGGCCGGAGCGGCACCAGGTCCGGCTCTGGGAAGTAGCGGTAGTCGTGGGCGAACTCCTTCGACCGCATCGACAGCGTCTGCCCCTTGTCCGGGTTCCACAGCCGCGTCTCCTGGACGAGCCGCTCCCCGCGGCCGAGCGCCCGCGCCTGACGCTCGGCCTCGTACTCGAGGGCCGCGCGGACGTGGCGGAAGGAGTTCATGTTCTTGATCTCGACCTTCGTCCCGAGCTCGTCAGACCCCGGCGCCCGCAGCGAGATGTTCGCGTCGCAGCGGAGCGAGCCCTCCTCCATGTTGCCGTCGCAGACGGCGAGGTAGCGGAGGATCGTGCGGAGCTGCCGGAGACACTCCGCGGCCTCCGCGGGCGACCGGAGGTCGGGGCGCGAGACGATCTCCATGAGCGGCACGCCGGACCGGTTGAAGTCGACGAGGCTGGCGTTCGCGGTCTCGAAGACGCCCCCTTCGTGGGTGAGCTTCCCGACGTCCTCCTCGAGGTGGAGCCGCTGGATCCCGATCCGCCGCGTGGTCCCGTCCGCCTCCAGCTCGAGCCACCCGTCCTCTCCGAGGGGCTCCTCGTACTGGCTGATCTGGTAGTTCTTCGGCATGTCCGGGTAGAAGTAGTGCTTCCGGGCGAAGCGGCAGTGCGCGTTGATCCGGCAGTGGAGCGCCCGCGCCGTGCGGACGGCGAACTCGACGGCGCGCCGGTTGATGACGGGCAGCACGCCCGGCATCCCCTGACAGACCGGGCACGTCTGCGCGTTGGGCGGGCCGCCGAACGTCGCGGCGCAGCCGCAGAACATCTTCGAGCGCGTCAGGAGCTGCGCGTGAACCTCGAGGCCGATGACCGTCTCGTGCTCGCTCACGAGAGCCCTCCCAGCCCCGGCCGGCGGCTCCGCCAGTCGGTCGCGGCTTCGTAGGCCGCGGCCACGCGGAAGAGGGTCGTCTCGTCGAAGGGTCGCCCGATCAGCTGGAGTCCGATCGGCAGGCCAGCCGCCGAGAAGCCGCACGGCAGCGAGATCGCGGGCACCCCGGCGAGCGGCTGCGGGATCGTGAAGACGTCGTTCAGATACATCGCGAGGGGATCGTCGGTCTTCTCCCCGAGCTTGAACGCCGGCGTCGGCGCGGTCGGGGCGACGATCGCGTCCACCTCGGCGAACGCCCGGTCGAAGTCCCGCCGGATGAGCGTCCGGACGCGCTGGGCCCGGCCGTAGTAGGCCTCGTAGTACCCGGCCGAGAGCGCGTAGGTCCCCAGCATGATCCGCCGCTTGACCTCGGGGCCGAACCCCTCGGCGCGGGTCCGGGCCGTCATGGTCACGACGTCCTTCGCCCCCGCGGCTCGGGGGCCGTACTTGACGCCGTCGTAGCGCGCGAGGTTCGAGGAGGCCTCGGCGGGGGCGATGATGTAGTAGGCCGCGACGCCGTAGTCCGTGTGCGGCAGCGACAGGCGCCGCGTGCGCGCCCCGAGCCGCTCCAGCACGGCGATCGCGTCGCGGACGGCGCCCTCGACCTCCGGGTCGAGCCCCGCGACGAAGTACTCGTCCGGAATCCCCAGCGTGAGCCCGCGGGCGCCCTGACCGAGGGCGGCGCGGTAATCCGGCACCGGCTGGTCTGCCGAGGTCGAGTCCATCGGGTCGTGCCCGGCGATCGCCTCGAGGAGGAGCGCCGCGTCGTGCACGTCCTTCGTGAGGGTGCCGATCTGGTCCAGCGAGGAGGCGAAGGCGATGAGCCCGTAGCGGGAGACGCGGCCGTAGGTCGGCCGGAGCCCCACGACGCCGCAGAGGGCGGCAGGCTGGCGCACCGACCCCCCCGTGTCCGTGCCGAGGCCCGCCACGGCGAGGTCGGCCGCCACAGCGGCCGCCGAGCCCCCGGAGGAGCCGCCCGGAACGCGGTCGAGGGCCCAGGGGTTCCGCGTGGGGAAGAAGCCGGAGTTCTCGGTCGAGGAGCCCATCGCGAATTCGTCCATGTTGGTCTTACCCAGGACGATCGCGCCGAGCGCCACGAGCCGGACCACCGCCGTCGCGTCGTAGGGGGGAACGAAGTTCCCGAGGACCTTCGAGCCGCACGTCGTGCGGACCCCGTGCGTGCAGAGGACGTCCTTGACAGCGAGCGGCATGCCTTCGAGCGGCCGCAGGGCCTCGCCCCGGCGAATCCGCTCGTCCACCGCGGCCGCCTGCGCGCGCGCGGCATCGACGGTCACCGTGAGGAAGGCGCTGAGCGTCGGGTCCAGAGCGGCGATCCGCGCGAGGTAGGCCTCGACGAGGGCGCTCGCCGTCACGGCTCCGCTCCGGAGCGCGTCCAGGCTCTCGTGGATCGTGAGCGACGTCCAGGCGGCGGGCACGGCGCTACTCTTCCAGGATCTTGGGGACCCGGAAGCAGTCCCCCTCGGGCTCGGGCGCGTTCGCGAGCATCGCGTCCACCGGGTAGGAGGGGCGGACCTCGTCCTCGCGCATCACGTTGACGAGCGGGATGACGTGGGTCGTCGGCTCGACGCCCGTCACGTCCACCTCGCGGAGCTTCTCGATGTAGCCCAGGATGCCGTCGAGCTGGATCCGCATCCGCTCCTTCTCGGCGGGCGAGAGCTCGAGCCGCGCCAGGCGCGCCACGTGCTCCACCTCCTCGCGCGTGATCCGGGGCTCCTCCGGGCTCATCCCGCTAGACCTCCTCGAGTCGCGCGTATTTCAGCGCCAGGCGCTTCCGGCCGACCGCCGCGAAGCTGACCGTCACGAGCCAGTCCTCCCCGTCCCGCTCGATCCCCGTCAGCAGGCCTTCGCCCCACCGCGCGTGCCGCACCCGCGCCCCGACGCGCAGGGGATAACCCTCCGCGTCGTCCCCCATGGTCCCGGGCCGAGCGACCGGCGCCATCGGCCCGGCGCGCCCGCCCCCGGCGAGCGTGAGCCCCTCCGCCGGCAGCTCGAGCAGGAAGCGCGAGGGTTCCTGCGCGCCGCCGTACCCGCCCAGGCGTCGCCGGCAGGCCCAGGAGAGGTAGAGCCGCCGCTTCGCGCGGGTGAGGCCCACGTAGGCGAGCCGGCGCTCCTCCTCGACCTCGTCGGCGTCGTCGAGCGCCCGCACGTGGGGGAACACCCCCTCCTCGAGCCCCGTCAGGAACACGACCGGGAACTCCAGCCCTTTCGCCGAGTGGAGCGTCATCAGGCTCGCCGCCGCGCGCGGCTCGGCCAGCTCGTCGACGTCCGAGAGGAGCGCCACGGTGTCGAGGAAGCCCGCGAGGGATCCCGTCCCCGCGCGCGCCTCGAACTCCTCCGCGGCCACCGCCAGCTCGTCCAGATTCTCGAGCCGGGCCTCCGCCTCCGCCGTCCCCTCCCGCCGCAGTGTCTCCCGGAGCCCCGTGGCGTCCACGACCCCAGCCACCCGCTCGGCGAGCGGCGCCACCCCCGTGACGAGCGCCGCCACCCGGTCGCGCAGCGCCCCGAACTCGCCGAGGGCGCGCGTCGCCCGGGCGCCGACGACCGCCCCGTCCGCCGCCAGGGTCGCCGCCCACAGTGACCGGCCCGCCCGGAGGGCGGTCTCGCCGAGGCGCGCGAGGGTCGCCCGGCCGATGCCCCGGGGCGGGGCCCCGACAGCCCGCAGGAAGGCGACGTCGTCGTCGGGGTTCACGGCGAGGCGGAGCCAGGCGAGGGCGTCCTTGACCTCCTTCCGCTCGTAGAAGCGCACGCCCCCGACGATCCGGTAGGGCAGGCCGAGCGCGCGGAAGGCGTCCTCGATCACGCGCGACTGGGCATTCGTCCGGTAGAAGACCGCCACCGCCTCGAGCCCGACCCCGTCCGCGCGAAGCCCCGCCACCGTGCGGGCGACCCAGGCGGCCTCCTCCGCCTCGTCCCAGGCCCGGAAGACGCGCGCGGGCTCCCCCCGCTCGTTCTCGGTCCAGAGGGCCTTGTCCTTCCTTCCCTGGTTGTGGGCGATCAGGGCCGAGGCGAGCTCGAGGATCCGGACGGTCGAGCGGTAGTTCTGCTCGAGTCTCGCGACCCGGCAGTCGGGGAAGTCCCGCTCGAAGTCGAGGATGTTCCGGAGGTCGGCGCCGCGGAAGCGGTAGATCGACTGGTCCGGGTCCCCGACGACGCAGAGGTTCCGGTGCTGGTCGGTGAGGAGCCGCAGCAGGCGGTACTGCGCCGCATTCGTGTCCTGGTACTCGTCCACGAGGACGTAGCGCCACAGCCCCCGGTAGTAGGCGAGCACCTCGGGGTGGCGCTCCCAGAGCCGCACGGTGAGCCCGAGGAGGTCGTCGAAGTCGAGCGCGGCCGCCGCCCGGAGCCGCGCGTCGTAGCGCGCCCAGAGCCGCGCCAGCTCGGCGTCACGCGGGCCGCGCGCCGCGGCCCGCAGATCCTCGGCGCTCTCGAGCCGGTTCTTCGCCCGGCTCACGCGCGCGACGACGCCCGCCGCCGGCCAGTTGCGCTCGTCCAGGCCCGCCTCCCGGACGCACTCCCGGACGAGGCTCAGCCGGTCCTCCTCGTCGTAGATGACGAAGCCCCTCGGGTAGCCGAGGTGGTGAATCTCCGCCCGCAGGATCCGGACGCACGCCGCGTGGAACGTCGCGACGAGCGGCACTCGGGCGCCCGAACCGGCGAGCAGCGCCTCGACCCGCTGGGCCATCTCGCCGGCCGCCTTGTTCGTGAAGGTCACGGCGAGGATCCGCCGGGGGTCCACGCCGCGGGCCACGAGGTAGGCGATCCGGTGGGCGATGACCCGGGTCTTCCCGCTCCCCGCCCCGGCCAGCACGAGGAGCGGCCCCTCGGTCGCGAGCACCGCCTCCCGCTGGGCCGGGTTCAGCCCCGCGAGGATCGCCTCGAGGGAGCGCTCGGTCGACGCGCCCGCGCTCACCCGTCTCCCCTGCCGTCAGCGAGCCTCACGTCGCCGAGGACGGCCGCCTCACGGGGTCCTCAGGGGCCCCGGCCGACGTCCGACAGGCGGCCGCCGGCGGAGGAGCCCCGCGCCGAGCACGAGGACGAAGGCGGTCCCCAGGGCCGGCACGAGAAGCAGGAGGAGCTGGCGACGCGCTCCGGCCCACGGGGGCCACTCGCGGACGGCGCCGCCGGCGCGGGCCCGGAGCGCCGCGACCAGGTCCCCGAACGGCCCCTCGCCGAGGAGCCGGGCCGTGGCCGTGACGCTGCCCTTCGAGCTCCGGAGCGTCAGATGCCCCGGCGCCGCGACGACGCCGATCTCGCGCACCTCGTCCCAGCGGGCCGCGAACGGCTGGAGCAGCCGCGCCACCCGCACGCCGGCGTCGTCGAGCTCGATCGTGAGCTTCACCAGGTCCTGGAGCACCACGATGAGCCACGCCAGCGTGAGCGCCGCGAGCGCGAGCGTCCCGACGAAGAGCCAGAAGAGCCGCGCGATCTCGGGGTCCATGCGCTCCGGCCACATCAGGCCGAGGATCCGCAGGCCCGCCGCGGCGAGGCCGAAGATGACGAACACCAGCGCCCACTGGGTCATCGTCGCCCAGCGCCGGGCCCCCGCGGTGGCCTCGATGCGAACGCGCCCCTCCCCCGTGGTCACGGACGCCTCACGAGGTCCCGCTCCTGACTCGGACATGGATGCTCCCCCGCGGCCGGCGCCGGCACGCCCGCCGCGGCTATTCCACTGTGACGCTCTTCGCGAGATTCCGCGGCTGATCGACGTCGCACCCGCGCCGGACGGCGACGTGGTAGGCGAGGAGCTGGAGCGGCACCGTGAGCACGAGCGGGCTCACCAGCTCGGCCGCGGGCGGCACGGTGAGGACGTGGGTGACCTTCCCCCGGATCCCCTCGTCGCCGTTGTGGGCGATGGCGATGACGAGCCCATCGCGCGCGCGCACCTCCTCGACGTTGGCCAGCATCCGGTCGTAGGTCGAGTCGCGCGGCAGGAGCGCCACGACCGGCATGGCCTCGTCGATGAGGGCGATGGGGCCGTGCTTCATCTCGCCGCCGGCGTAGCCCTCGGCGTGGATGTAGGACAGCTCCTTCATCTTCAGCGCGCCCTCGAGGGCGACCGCGTAGTGGATGCCGCGCCCGAGGTAGAGGAAGTCGCGGAGCTGGAAGAGCCGGCGGGCCAGATCCGCCACCGCCTCCTCCTGCCCCAGCGCGGCCTCGACGAGCCGCGGGATCTCGAGAAGCTCGGCGAGCCGCTTCTGCCCCTCCGCGGCGGAGACGGTGCCCCGGACCCGACCGAGGTGGAGCGCGAGGAGGTACAGCGCCGTGATCGTCGCCGTGAACGTCTTGGTCGAGGCGACCCCGATCTCCGGGCCCGCGTGGGTGTAGACGACCCCGTGTGCCTCGCGCGTGAGCGCGCTGCCGACGACGTTGCAGATCGCGACGACCGGGGCGCCCTTCGCCCGCGCGGTCTTCACGGCGCCCAGGGTGTCCGCGGTCTCCCCGGACTGGCTCAGCGCGACGACGAGCGTCTCCGGCCCGACGACCGGATCGCGGTAGCGGAACTCCGAGCCGAAGTCCACCTCGGTCGCCACCCCGGCGAGCCGCTCGATCAGGTGTCGCCCGACGAGGGCGGCGTGGTACGACGTCCCGCACGCCACGAGGACCACGCGCGTGAACGGCCGCAGCTCTTCGGGGGTGAGGTTCACATCAGGTAGGAAGCAGTCCCCGGTCTCCGGCGAGATCCGGCCCCGGAAGGTGTCGGTGATCGCGCGCGGCTGCTCGTAGATCTCCTTCAGCATGAAGTGGCGGTAGCCCCCCTTCTCGGCCATGATCGGGTCCCACACGACCCGGGTGACCGGCCGCTCCACCGGACGGCCGGCGAGCGTCGAGAGCCGCACCCCGCTCCGGGTCACGACCGCCATCTCCTCGTCCTCGAGCACGATCACGTCGCGCGTGTGCGCCAGGATCGCCGGGATGTCCGACGCCACGAAGTACTCGTTCTCCCCGAGCCCGATCACCACGCCGCCCGCGCCCGTCTTGGCCGCCACCAGGCCCTCCGGCTCGCGGTCGGTGATCACGCCGATCGCGTACGCGCCGCGCAGCTCCGACAGCGCGCGCCGCACGGCCTCCGCCAGCCCGCCGGCGGCCGGCCAGTGATGCTCGATCAGGTGGGCCACGACCTCGGTGTCGGTCTCCGACTTGAACGTGTGGCCCTCGCTCTGGAGCCGCGTCTTGATGGGGAGGTAGTTCTCGAGGATCCCGTTGTGCACGACGACGATGGAGCCCGTGCAGTCCGTGTGGGGGTGGGCGTTCTCCTCGGAGGGCCGGCCGTGGGTCGCCCAGCGCGTGTGGCCCAGGCCGATCGGCCCGTCCACCGGGCGATCGCGGAGGATCGCCTCGAGGTTCCGGATCTTTCCCGCGCTCCGCCGGACCTGGAGCACCCCGTCCGCGATGACCGCGACTCCGGCTGAGTCGTACCCCCGGTACTCGAGGCGCTTGAGCCCCTCGAGGATGACCCCCATGGCCCCCTGCGATCCGATGTAGCCGACGATGCCGCACATCGCGCGACGCCCCCCTCCGTCCCGGTTCACCCGGCCGAGGCCCGGCCCGAGCGCCCCGGGTCGGAGCAACGCGCGTGCCACGGCCCCACGCCGGGCCGAGCGGGGCTTGCCGATACGGCCTGTTTCACCCCGGCAACCGCGGGCGGCCGCGCCTGTTGCATGGACCGCGTCACTTCCCCGGCGGCGTGCCGGGCGGGGTGGCCCCCGTCGGCTTGGCCCGGCGGCGCGCCGCCCAGCCTTCCTTGGTGACCTGGTGGGCCCGCCCGACGGCGAGCGCTCCCGGCGGGACGTCCTTCGTGATCACCGAGCCCGCCCCGAGGTACGCGTCGTCCCCGATCCGCAGGGGCGCGACCAGGCTCGAGTTCGTCCCCACGAACGCCCGGGCCCCGATGTGGGTCTCCGACTTCCGCACACCGTCGTAGTTGCAGGTGACGGTGCCCGCGCCGATGTTCGCGCCCTCCCCCACCGTGGCGTCCCCGATGTACCCGACGTGGTGGGCCTTGACCCGCCGGCCGATCATGGACTTCTTGATCTCGATGAAGTTGCCGATCTCGGCTCCCGCGCCGATGACGCTGCCGGGTCTGAGCCGCGCGAAGGGGCCGACGGTCGCGTCGGCCTCGATCCGCGAGCGCTCCATCACGCAGTAGGGCCGGAGGACGACGCGGTCGGCGAGCTCCATGTCGGTGAGCTGGCAGCCCGTCCCGACGACGCACCCCTCGCCGATGACGGTCCGCCCGGCGAGCAGGACCCCCGGGTAGAGGACCGTGTCGCGCCCGACCCGCGCGTCGACCTCGACGTAGGTCGAGGCCGGATCGAGCACGGTGACCCCCTCGCGCATCAGGCGCTCGAGGATCCGCGCGCGGGCCACGGCCTCGAGCTGCGCGAGCTGGCGGCGGTCGTTGACCCCGACGACCTCGAGCGGATCGTCCACGCGCACCGCCCCGACGCGCCGCCGCTCCCGGGCCAGGAGGCCGATGACGTCCGTGAGGTAGAGCTCCCCCTGGTCGTTCTCCGGGCTCAGGCGCTCGAGCGCGCGCCACAGCAGGCGCGGCTCGAAGCAGTAGACGCCCGAGTTGCACTCCCGAACGCGGCGCTGTGCCGCCGTCGCGTCGCGCTCCTCGACGATCCCGACGACCCGACCCCGCCCGCCGCCGCGCCGCACGATCCGGCCGTAGCCGGCCGGATCCCCCGGGAGGAACGTCAGGACCGTGGCCGCCGCCCGCGCGGCGCGGTGGCGGGCGAGCAGCCGCGCCGCGGTCGCGGCGGCGAGGAGCGGCACGTCCGCGTAGAGGAGGAGGATCTCCGTCGCGCTCTCCGGCACCGCGCCGCGGGCCATGAGCAGCGCATGCCCCGTGCCCCGCTGCTCCTTCTGCTCGACGAAGCGGACGCCCGAGGCTTCGCCCAGGGTCGCACGCACGGCGTCGCCGTCACGCCCGACCACCACGACCGTCCCGCGCGCGGCCAGCGCGCGCGCGAGCGCCAGGGGGTAGGCGACCAGCGGCCGGCCGGCGAGGCGGTGGAGCACCTTCGCCCGGGCCGAGCGCATCCGCTTGCCCTCGCCCGCCGCGAGGATGACCGCCCAGGTCTCCGTCACGCGCGCGGCCTCGGGGGGCCGGCGGCCCGGCGCCCGCCGGCGAGCCGGACGAGGGGCGCTGCGGCAGGCCCGAGGCGCGACCGCGTCGACCGGAGGACGGCGCGATTCTGGATTACGCGCGCGAGCACCTGACCGAGCTTCTCGGGGTGATGCCGCGCGAGCTCGGTCGGCCCCGTGAGATCCGCCTCCGTGACCCAGATCCCGAGCGCGTGGATCCGCTCGTGGTCCACCACGACCGGGCGCGCCCCGGCGCGGGCGTACCGGCGGAGGACCTCGGCCGGGAACGGGCGCCCGTGGGCCACCACGCCGTCCACGACGCCCCGGCCGCCGTGGGCGTGCAGGGCCTCGAGGTGATCCGCGAGCGTGAGCCCGTCGGTCTCTCCGGGTTCCGTCATGAGGTTCGCGACGTAGATCTTCACGGCCGCCGCCTGGCGCAGCGCGCTCGCCACTCCGCCCACCAGAAGGTTCGGGACGAGGCTCGTGTAGAGCGACCCCGGCGCCAACACGATCGCGTGCGCCGTGTCGATTGCCTCGAGCACCTCGGGCAGCGCGCGCACCCTCGCGGGTTCGAGGAAGACGCGCCGCACGGGCTGGCCCTGGCGCGCGAGCGCAGACTCCCCGTGGACCACGCGCCCGTCCGCGAGCTCCGCCGCCAGCGTGACCCTCTCGAGCGTCGAGGGCAGGATCGTCCCTCGCACCGCGAGGACCTTGCCGGAGATGCGGATGGCCTGGAGGAAGCTCCCCGTGACGTGGGCGAGCGCGGCGAGGAAGAGGTTGCCGAAGCTGTGTCCCGCGAGCGCGCCCTCCCCGCCGAAGCGGAACTGGAAGAGGTCCGCCATGAGGGGCTCGACCTCCGCCAGCGCTACGAGGCAGTTCCGGATGTCTCCGGGTGGCAGCACGCGGAGCTCCTCGCGGAGGCGCCCCGAGCTCCCACCGTCGTCGGTCACCGTGACGACCGCCGTGAGGTCCGCGACACGGGCCCCGAGGTAGCGCTTGAGGGCCGCCAGCACCACGGGGAGGCCGGTGCCCCCGCCGATGGCGACGACGCGCCGGCCCAGCTCGTGCCCCCCGTACCGACCCGCCATGCCCCCTAATCTGTCCCAGTAGACCGCGCGACTCGCCTCAGCAAGACCGCACCGCTCATGGTGTGCCGCTCCGAGCGCCGGCTTTGCCGGCGCAACCTGTCCCGGGGGGAGGTCCCGGAAGGGGGGCGGAGCCCCCCTTCGGGTTGGCTAATCCCCCGCCATCTTAGCACTGCGCGGCCCCCGACGCCCCGCCCGCCGGAGCCAGGCCAGCCGTTTCGGGACCCCGCCCCTCGGGACCCCTGAGAGGGGTCGGCGGGACTGG
>CAYQDR010000030.1:0-40669 GCA_964416315.1 uncultured bacterium | reverse complement strand
GAGGCTCGCCCACCGCGGGGCTCGGCGCGCGCGACCCCACGGGCGGGAGCGGCTCGACCCGCCGCACGGGCGCCACAGCCCGCGGCGGGCTCGGAACCGCGACGAGCGGCTCCACGAGGTTGACGAACAGCGGCGACGGGCGCTCCCCCGGCCCGAGGCCGAGACCACGGAGCGCGAGGGCAAGCCCCACGTGGAGCCCCAGTGACACGACCAGGGCGAGCGCGATGCCGCGCACGTCGGTCATCGTAGCCCAACCAGGGTCTCGAGTGCCTTCAGATCGACGTGCCTGCGGAGGAGCGCCGCCAGCCGGTCGTACTCGCGCTCGCGAATGGCGCGGTAGTCGAGCCGGCTCCCGCTTCCCGCCCGGAGCAGCGCCTGCCGGACGTGCACGGCGTCGAGCAGGGCGTGCAGGTACGTCCCCCACACGCGCCGGTCGGCCGAGACCGCGCCGTCCGGCCGCCCGGCCCCGTCCTCCTCGACCAAGGCCAGCGGAGCGACGTCGCCCTCCGGGCGCGTCCGGCCGAGGTGGATCTCGTACGCCTCGAACGCGGGCCCGCCGGCGGCCAGTCGCGCCCGGACGCGCCGCGTGACCTTGCCGGCCTCGAGGACCGTCCGGACCGGGAGGCAGCCGAGCCCGTCCAGGGACCCGCCCCCCTCGAAGCCCTCGGGATCCTCCACGGACAGCCCGAGCATCTGGAAGCCGCCGCAGATCCCCCCCAGCCGCCCGCCCGCGGCCACGTGCGCCCGGAGCGCGGCCGCAAAGCCCGTCGCGCGGAGCCAGCGGAGGTCGGCCGGGGTGTCCTTCGATCCCGGGATGATCACGACCTGTGCGCCCTCGAGCTCCTCCGGCCGGCCCGCGTAACGGAGGCGGATCGCGGGATCCGCCGCGAGCGGCGCGAAGTCGGTGAAGTTGGCGATGTGCGGCAGCCGCACCACCGCCACCGTCACGGCGTCGCGCCAGCCGGCGGCGTCGCCCGACGGACTCTCCTCGAGCGCCACGCTGTCTTCCTCGGGCAGCCGGAGGTCGGCGAGGTAGGGGACGACCCCGAGAACCGGGCGGCGCGTCCGCCGCTCGAGGAACTCGAGGGCCGGCGCGAGGAGCGCCCGGTCGCCGCGGAAGCGGTTGAGGAGGAACCCGCGGACCCGACGGCGGTCCAGGCGCCCGAGCAGCGCGAGCGTCCCGACGAAGCTCGCGAAGACGCCCCCGCGGTCGATGTCGCCGACGAGAACCACCGGCGCGCGGGCGAGCCGGGCTACCGCCATGTTCGCGAGGTCGGACGCCATGAGATTCGGCTCCGCAGGGCTCCCCGCCCCCTCGATCACGACCAGCTCGTGGGCCGCGGCGAGGCGCCGGTAGGCCGCGGCAACCGCGTCCCACAGCTCGGCGCGCCGCCGGTAGTAGTCGGCCGCGGAGAGCGTCGCCCACACCCGGCCGTGGACGATCACCTGCGACCCGCCGGTCTGGGGCTTGAGCAGGATGGGGTTCATCTCGACGGCGGGCTCGAGCCGCGCGGCCTCGGCTTGCATCGCCTGCGCCCAGCCGATCTCGCCGCCCGCGGCCGTGACGTATGCGTTGAGCGCCATGTTCTGGGCCTTGAACGGGACCACGTCGCGCCCCGCCCCGCGGAAGAGGCGGCAGAGCGCCGCCACGAGCACGGTCTTCCCGACGTGGGAGCCCGTCCCCTGGATCATGAGCGCGGCGGCCCGGCCCAGGCCCCTCACCCCGAGCCTCGCCGGGCGAGCGCCAGCGCGAGGGCCGCCCCCGTGACGACGGCCGCCGCCGCCGCGAAGACGCGGAGCCCGCGCCGGATGACGTCGGGCGAGGCCGGGAGGGTGCCGTCGCCGAGCCGGTAGGCGCCGGGCTTCGCGAGCACGACGCCGAGCGCGCCGGCCATCGCCGCCATCGGCCAGCCCGCGTTGGGACTCGCCGTGCGCGCGTGGTCGCGCCACGCGACGCGCAGCGCGCCCCGGGCGTCCTCGCCCGCGAGCGCCGCCCCGGCCACGAGCGCGCCGGCCGCGGCCCGCGCCGGGGCGAGGTTCGCCGCGTCGTCGAGGCGCGCCGCCGCCTTCCCGAACGTCTCGTAACGCGGGTCGCGGTACCCCCACATCGCGTCGGCGGTGTTGATGGCCCGGTACGCCCACGCCGCGGGCAGCCCCCCGGCCGCATAGGCCAGGAGCGGCCCGGCGACGCTGTCGCCGAGGTTCTCGGCGATCGATTCCACGGCCGCCGAGGTCACCTCGGGCGCGTCGAGCTCTGCCGCGGGCCGGCTCACGAGGTGCCGCCCGACGAGCCGCCGCGCCTCGTCGAGGACCCCGGCGTGAAGCGCCGCGTCCACCTCCGACGCCACGGCGCCCAGCCGGCGGATCGCGAAGGCCGGCTTGAGCGCGAGCGCCTCGAGAACGACGCCGGGGGCACCCAGCCGGCGCGACAGCCCCGCGACGAGCGCGGCCGCCGTCCAGGCCACCCCGCCGACCGCGAGGACGGCGGCCGCGCCTTCCCGGACGCCGCGCCCGTCGACGCGCCGCTCGGCCCACGCGAGCGCGCGACCGATCCAGGCGACCGGGTGCCAGGCGTCCGGCGGCTCGCCGGCCAGGAGGTCCAGGCCGACGGCGAGGAGCAGCGCGACCGGCCGTGGTTTCATTGGGTCCCCCCGCACCCCCGCCCCCTCCCACCCCTCAGGGGGGGAGGGGCGCCGCTGGCTGCCTGCGGCCGTTCCGGGCCTGCGTGGCAATGCGCTGGGTCATGGGGTCCCCCCGCACCCCCGCCCCCTTTCGTCCAGATCGCCGGGACGGCTCCGGCCTGCCGCCCTCGCGACGTCCCGTCCCTCCGGCGACTTAAGGGGGGGAGGGGAGCCGCGGGCTTCCCCGGTGCCGCTGCAGGCACGGGTTGACGCAGGATGGCTCACCGGCGACCGAGCCCCTCGGCCACGGCCCGCCGGACCGCCCGCGCGACGAGCCAGCCGCCGGGCGCCGCCGGCCCGAGGTACTCGAGGCGCCGGCCGCGCCCGGTCCACGCGATCACGACGGCGTCGGTGACGGTCCCGGTGGCCCGCGCCCCGTCCGGGGTCACGACGGCCGCCTCCGCCAGGGCGGCGACCTTCGCCTCGGTCGCGGTGATGACGGCGTTGACCGCCGCGGCCGGATCGAGCCGGGCGTCGAGCAGGACGATCGTGTTGATCGTGGATGGGCGCCAGGGCGCGGGCGGGCTCAGTCCGGCGGCGACCAGGGTTCCGAGGCCGACCGTCGCGATGGCGCTCACCGCGACGCCGTCCCGCGTCTCCATCACCGCCCGGGCCTCGTGGGTCCAGGCTGCGGTCATGAGCCCGACGAACGCCTCCGCGACGCCTCTGGCCCGAACGAAGGCGCGGAGATCCTCCGCCGGGTCCTCGCCGCGGTAGCCCTGGGGGACGTGCATGTTGACGATGTGCCGCGTCACGGTGAGGTCGGCGCCGACGAGGGCCGACGACAGGACGCCGAGCGGCTCCAGGCTCCGCACCCACACGGCGTCGCGGCCGACCTCGACGGTGACACCGGCGATCAGTGGCGACGCCTCCACGGTTCACGCCGTCGCTTCGTGCGCGAGTTCCGGGAAGAGATGCTCCGCCAGACCACTCCAGAAGGCTGCACGGGCCGAGAGCGACGCCCGCGCCCCCTGCGAGATCTCCGCCTGCGCCTCCTCCGTCGTCGCCCATCGGAGCATGATCTCCTCAAGCACGCGCCCATGCTCCGTGTCCAAGTTGATGTGGAGGTGGAAGTACTCGAGCGCCGTGGGATCGAGCGCCAGGCTCCGCTCGATCCCGGCCACGAGGGACGGGAACATCAGGGGAATCGCCCACTCGTGGCCGGGCCCGACAGCGCCCAGCCCCAAGAGCCAACTCCGTAGTGTCAAATCCATGTGCGTGTGGACGAAAGCGCGCGTGGCGGGTAGCCACTCGACACCGTCCCAGGCGCCTTCCTCAAACCCGATTGTCCGGAGAAACTGCCGATAGAGGGCCGGATGCGACCGCTCGAAGCCCTGCGGCTTCACGTACTCGTCTTCAAGGATCTCGCGAAGCCACTCCCTCACCCGCGCGTCGGGCGTCCGGGCGGCAACGGCTTCGAGGTAGGTAGTGAAAAACGACACCAGCCGGTAGTGTTGAGAGGCGTACCCCCAGATCTGCCATCTTGCCAACCCTCCCGCGGCGAACCGCCTGAGAAAGGGATGGGTCACCGCGGGGTGACCGCGGGTCTCCTCCCACAGCGAACGCACGAACTCTGCGGGGGAGAGTCCACGCGCGGTCACGGGCGCCGTCTCCCTACGGCTTCGAAAGCTGCGCCCGCCAGGACGCGGTTACAGGACAACACACTTGCCGTCTTCGGCCCAGTCGACGTCCGGCAGCGGAAGGCGCTGGAGCATTTCATCACTCATGTGCGTGAGGATGAGCCTGCGGCCTAGAACCGCCCGCGGATGCCGGCGACCACGTGGGTGCCGAGCGCCGGGAAGCCCTGGGCTTCCGAGTAGTCCTCGTTCAGGAGGTTGTTCACCCGAAGGTGGAGCGTCACGTCGGAGAGGAACCCGAACCGCCACGGCAGCCGGTAACTCGTCACGGCGTTGACGACGGTGTAGCCGTCGTTGCGCGGCCGGCCCTCCCCCTCGAACTGGCTCGAGACGACCAAGAGCTCGGCCCCGAGGGTGAGACCGCGGAGGATCTCCCAGGTCGCCGTGAAACCCCAGCGGTTGGGCGCGAAGCGACGGAGCGGCTGGCCGGTCGTTCGGTCCTCGGTGTCCGTGTGGGTGTACGCGCCGGTCAGGAGAAAGCCGTCGATCGGCGCCACGCTGGCCTCGACCTCCACCCCCTCGCTGCGGGCGTGCCCGACGTTCTGCGCCTGGAAGCAGAAGTTCACCGGGTCGATCAGGGCGGCCTGGATCAGGTTTTCGAAGTCGTTTCGGAAATAGGTCGCCCCGAGGCGGACGCGCCGCTGCCAGAAGTGCTGCTCTAGGCCCGCGTCCCAGCTCTCGCTCTCCTCCGGCCGGAGGTCCGGGTTGCCGAACGCCGGGCACGGCGGGAAGGTCGCAGGGAAGAAGAGGTCGTTGAAGGTCGGGGCGCGGAAGCCCTGCCCCCAGCTCGCCTTGAGCCGCGTGTCGGTCGCGCGGAGGAGGTACGAGCCCGCGGCCCGCGCCGTCGTCTCGTCGCCGAAGGCGCTGTTGTCGTCGTGGCGGACGCCCGCCGTCAGGAAGAAGCGCTCGAAGAGCCGCAGCTCGTTCTGGAGGAATACCGCCCACGTGTCGGTGATCTCGGAGAAGCTGCCCTTGACCGTCCCCTCCTCGTTCCGGTACTCGAGCCCCACCGTCACCGTGTCCACCGTGCCGACGTGAACGTGGTGGAGCCAGTCAACCTCGCGGCGCTCCGTCTCGATGTCGGAGCGCGGCTCGAACGCGCTGTCCGGGTCGCGGAACGTGAGCGTGCTCCGCATGGCCGAGAGCCGCAGGGCGTGCTCGTACCAGGTGACCCAGGGCTGGCGCCACTCGAGGCTGACGAGCGCGAGCGTGTCGTCCTGCGTGCGGTTCGTGTCGAAGTCGGGGAACGTCGTCCGGAACGGGATCCCTCGGTGGGCGTCGGAGTAGCGGGCGACCAGCGCGACCTCGCCGCGGTTCGGCAGCGCATACCCCAGCCGGCCGTTGACGCTCGTCAGCTCATGGTCGTCGTTCAGGAACTGCCCGCCGAAGTCGAGACGGGAGACGCCGAGCGAGAAGTCCCACGGGCCGTTGGCGCCCGAGATCCCGGCGCGCTCGCGGTACGTGTCGTAGTTGCCCACCTCGAGGTTAGCGAACGCCGACGGCGCTCCGCGCCCGCGCTTCGTGATGATGTTGATGACGCCGCCGATCGCGTCGGCGCCGTAGAGCGTGGACTGGGGGCCGCGCACGACCTCGATCCGCTCGATCGCGTCAACCGGGAGGTCGGCGAAGTCGAAGTCGCCCGAGGTCAGGCTCTTGACTCGCACGCCGTCGATGAGCACCTGAATCTGGGCCGCGCCCGCACCGCGGATCCGCACCGTGGTGATCTTTCCGAGGCTCCCGGAGCGCTGGACCTCGAGCCCGGGCACCGTCCGGAGCGCCTCGTCGATCGTCCGGTATTCCTGAGCGCGCAGGACCTCCTCCGGAATCACCGTCACCGACGCGCCGATCTGCTCGAGCGGCTCCTCGAGCCGCGTCGCCGTCACCACCACGGGCTCGGCCACCTTCACCGGCAGCCCGGTCTCCTGGGCCGCTGCGGGCGCCACCCACACCCCTACCGCGAGTACCACACCGCTCCACCGCCAGATCCTGACCATCGCACACTCCCTTTCCGCGAAAGAGTGTCGCGCCATGGCGTCCCCGATCGGTCTCCTGACTCGTGGCTCGTCGCGCCCCGCGCCTTCCCAGGGTCTTCTCCCCAGTGGCGTGTGGCGGTGCGCTCCCCACTTACAGTTGCGGGCCAGTGCCGGATTCGGCTTTCCATCACCTCACCGGCTTCCCGGCATCGGGGACAGGTTCCTCCGAGAGTCCCTTTCTCACCTCCCCTCGTCGGCGTCCGGCCACCGGATCATGACCACGGGCCGACCGGACGCCGGGCTCTTCTCGACCCGGACGGGGCAGCCGTACACCTCCTCGAGCAGGCCCTCCTCCAGGACCTCGTCGGATGAGCCGATCCGCACGACCCGGCCGCCGGCCAGGAGGAGCAGCCGGTCCGCGACCTCGCCGGCGAGGTTGAGATCGTGGCTCACGAGCACGACGGTCAGCGCGCGCTCGCGGTTGAGCCGCCGCAACAGGCCCACGATCTCGCGCTGGTGGCGGAGGTCGAGGTGACTCGTGGGCTCGTCGAGGAGGAGGAGCCGCGGCTCCTGGGCCAGCGCCCGGGCCAGCACCGCCCGCTGGCGCTCTCCGCCCGAGAGCGTGTCGAGCGGCTGCTGCCCCAGGTCGAGGACGCCGGCCAGCGCCATTGCCTCCCACGCCCGCGCCAGGTCTTCCGGACCCTCGAAGAACCGCCCTTCCGCGTGCGGGTGCCGGCCCATCAGGGCCAGCTCCTCGACCGTGAGCGGAAACGCGAGCGTCAGCTCCTGGGGGACGACCGCGACCTGCCGGGCGAGCGCGCGCCGCGAGAGGCGCCCCAGCGCGATGCCGCCCAGCCGGATCTCGCCGCGCTGCGGCTCGTGGACCTTCGTGAGAAGCCGGATCAGCGTGGTCTTCCCCGAGCTGTTCGGTCCGATCACCGCGAAGACTTCGGCCCGCTCCACCTCGAACGACACGTCCTCGAGGCGGAAAGCGCCCCCGTAGCCGAAGTCCACGCCCCGCACTGCCAGGAGCGGCTCCGGGCTCACGCGAGCCCCCGGCGGAACCGCGTCCGCAACAGATAGACGAAGAACGGCGCGCCGCAGAACGCCGTGATGACGCCGACGGGCAGCTCCGCCGGCCGCACGGCCACGCGGGCCAGCGTGTCGGCGAAGACCAGGAAGGTCGCGCCGGCCCCCGCAGCGACGGGGATGAGCAGGCGGTTGTCGGAGCCGACGGCAAGCCGGACGGCGTGGGGGACGATCAGCCCGACGAACCCGATCGGCCCCGTGTGAGCGACCACGACGCCGGTGAGAAGCGACGCGGCCACGAAGATGACGCGCTTGACCCGCTCCGCCTCGACCCCGAGCTGGAGGGCCGACTCCTCGCCGAGGGCGAGGAGGTTCAGCGCGCGGGCCTGCGCGTAGACGGCCCCGGTCCCGACCGCACAGCCGAGCGCCATCACGCCGACCGGCCGGTACCCCAGGGTCCCGAGACTGCCCATCAGCCAGTGGAGAATCCCGCCGAGCCGCGCCAAGTCCACCAGGGAGATGATCAGCGTGATGGCGGCGGAGAAGAACAGCCCGGTGATCACGCCGGCCAGGAGCAGCGTCTGGATCGGCAGCCGCCCGCCCACGGCGGCGATGAGGTAGACCGCGGCCGCGGCGACGAGGGCCCCGGCGAAGGCCACGGCGGAGAGGCCGAATGCGGCGAGGAGCGAGCCCTCGAGCCCGGCGAGCTGGCCCACGACGGCGCCGAAGGCGGCACCGCTCGCCACGCCGAGCACGGCCGGGTCCGCCAGTGGGTTCCGCGTCAGGGCCTGGAACGCGACCCCCGCCACCGTCAGGCCCGCGCCGGCGACCGCGGCGAGCAGGATCCGCGGCAGGCGGAGGCCGAGGACGACCGTCGCGGCGAGCTCCGGCGCCTCCCGGCCGAGCAGGACGGACACCACCTCCGACAGGGTGAGCGGCGCGGCGCCCAGGGTCAACGCCGCCGCCGACACGGCGGCGAGCGCCACCGCGACGCCGCCGGTCCCGAGGAACGCCTGTCGGCGCGTGATCACCAGGGGACCTCCGGGTGGAGCAGACGCGCGAGGGTGCGGAGGCCCTCCAGGATCCTCGGGCCCGGGCGGTGCATCAGGTTGCCGTCGATCGGGTGGATCCGGCCCTGCCGGACAGCCGGGAGGAGCCGGAGGTGCTGCCACTCGCGCAGGCGCTCGTCCACCGAGGCCTCGCCGTGCTGAGCCAGCACGATCCGCTCCGGCTGGCGCGCCATCGCCTCCTCGACCGAGAAGCGAGGATAGGCGAGCGGCTCGTCCCGCGTGACGCTCTCCCCGCCGGCGCGCCGGATGAGGTCGGTAATGAGGGTGTCGCGTCCCGGCACGATGAGCGGATTCCCCCAGAGGACGTAGAGCACCCGCGGCCGGCGGACGCCCTCGACGGCGCGCGCGATCGCCTCGGCCTCCTGGCGCATCGAGCCCGCCAGGGCCGCCGCTTCCCCCTGGCGCCCGAGGAGGCGGCCCACGCGCTCGATCGACTGGAGGACCGTGGCGAAGTCGACGGGCCGCACGACGTAGACCGGGATGCCCAACGCTGCAAGCCCGCGGACGTGTTCTTCGCGGTTGCCTTCGGTCGTGGCCAGGGCAAGGTCAGGCCGGAGGGTGAGAATCGCCTCGAAGTTTGGCGTGTAAATCCCGCCGACCTTGGGCTTCGCGGTCGCCTCCTTCGGGTAGTCGCAGTACTCAGTGACGCCGACGAGCCTCTCCCCGGCCCCGAGGGCGTAAACGATCTCCGTGAGGCTCGGCGCGAGTGAGACGACGCGGGTCGGCCTGGCGGGCACCGCGACCCGCCGGCCGCTCATGTCCTGGACCTCGGCTGCCCGTCCCGGGACAACGGCAAGGGCAAGGATCAGACCGACCCACGAGAGCGACGCGAGCCACCTCATCGCAGGGCCAGCCCCGCCCGGCCCGCGGCGCACGCCGCGACGAAGGCGTCCGCGGTCCCGGGCCGCGAACCCGGGTGGAGGTGGACGTAGCTCGCCAGGGTGCCCCGGACCCGGTACCCCTCGGACCACGGCTCGCCGCCCGTCGGATCCAGGACCCGGTACGCGCACGGGAGCCCCACGGGCGCGGCCTCGAGGTACGAGGCGTGGAACTCGTGGCCGCGCAGGTTCGCCCCCGCTGGCCCCAGCAGCCCTCCGGCTGCGAGGCGGACTTCCCGGTAGCCCAGGGTCAGCCGGCGGGGGGTCATCCGCACCCGAACCGGCAGGACGCCGACCATGGGGTGGCGCCCGCCCTCGGGGTCCTCCAGGCTCTCCGCCAGGTACATGAGGCCGCCGCACTCGGCGTAGACCGGCCGGCCCTCCAGGACGAAGGCGCGCACGGCGGCGCGCGCGGCCTCGTTTCCTGCGAGGCGGGCGGCGTGAACCTCGGGGTAGCCCCCGCCGAGGTAGAGGCCATCCACCTCCGGAAGCCCGCGGTCCTCGAGCGGACTCCAGGGCGCGATCTCCGCGCCGGCCGCGCCCAGGGCCTCCAGTGCCTCCGGGTAGTAGAACTGGAACGCCTCGTCGAGCGCGACGCCGAGGCGGATGCGTGGGGGCCCGGGCGCCGGCGGCGCCTCCACCGCGACGGCGCTCCGCGCCAGGGCAAGGCACGCGTCGAGGTCGATCGAGGCCTCGGCGAGCCCGGCGAGGGCGTCGAACAGGCCCGCCGGGAACCGCCGCTCTCGCGCGGTGACGAGGCCCAGATGCCGCTCCGGCAGCCCGAGGTCGTCGCGCCAGGGAAGCGCACCCAAAACGCGGGCCCGGCTCCGGCCCGCGAGGGCGTCAGCCAGCCACCGGAGGTGCCGCTCGCCGCCGACCCGGTTGAAGACGACACCGGCCACGTCGAGCTCGGGGTCGTAGCGCTCGGCGCCGAGGACCAGGGCGCCGGCGCTCCGGACCTGCGCCGCGGCGTCCACGACGAGGAGGACCGGGAGAGCGAGGCGCTTAGCGACCTCGGCTGTACTCGCGGTTTCGCTGCGTCCGTCAAGCCCGTCGAAGAGGCCCATGGCGCCCTCGACCAGCACGAGGTCGGCCTCCCAGCCTGCGCGCGCGAAGGCCGTGCGGAGCGCGTCGGGCGCAAGCATCCAGCTGTCCAGGGTGCGGCTCGGGGCGCCGGTCGCGGCCTCGTGGAATCCGGGGTCGATGAAGTCCGGCCCGACCTTCGCGCACCGGACGCGGAGCCCGCGTCGGCGGAAGGCGGCGGCGAGCGCCAGGGTCACCGTCGTCTTCCCGACGGAGGAGGCAAGCCCGCCGACGCAGAGCGCGCGGATCACGGCAGCCGCTCCGACACCCCGGCGTCCTTGAACGTCGCCATCTCGCGGTAGCAGGCGAGCGCCGCCCGGATGAGGCCGATCCCGAGCGCGGCCCCCGTCCCCTCCCCCAGCCGCATCCCGAGATCGAGGTAGGGAGCGAGGCCGAGGGTCTCGAGGAGGAGGGCGTGACCCGGCTCGGCGCTCCGGTGCGCGGCGACCAGGTACTCGCGAACCTCGGCGCGGAGCCGGACGGCGACGAGCGCTGCCGCCGTCGCGATGAACCCGTCGAGGACGACCGGGACGCGCCGCCCGGCGCCCGCCAGGATCACGCCCACGAGGCCCGCGATCTCGAAGCCGCCGAGCGCGGCGAGGACGCCGAGGGGGTCGCGCGGGTCGGGCCGGTTGACCTCGAGGGCACTGCGGATCGCCCCCACCTTGCGCGCCCAGCCCGCCTCGTCCACGCCGGTCCCCCGCCCGGTCACGGCCTCGACCGCGGCGCCGGTCAGCGCGGCAGTCAGCGCGCTCGCCGCCGTCGTGTTCCCGATCCCCATCTCGCCCGTGCCGACGCAGTCGGGCGCCGCCTCGTCCACGAGGGCCGCGCCGGCCTCGACGGCGGCGCACGTCTCCGCGGAGGTCATCGCCGGTCCGCGCGCCAGGCTGCGCGTCCCGTGACCGACCTTCCGGGCAACGAGATTCGGGTGGGGCGCGAGGTCCGTCGCGACACCGAAGTCGGCCACGACGACGCGCGCCCCGACGTGGCGTGCGAGCGCGTTCACCGCGGCCCCGCCCCGGCAGAAGTTCTCGACCATCTGGGCGGTCACCGCCTGCGGGTAGGCGCTCACCCCCTCGGCGACGACACCGTGGTCGCCTGCCAGGGTAAAGATGACCGGGGCCTCGATCCTCGGCATCGGGTCACCGGTGATGAGGGCCACGCGCGCGGCCAACTCCTCGAGCCGGCCGAGGCTTCCCGGGGGCTTGGTGAGCCGGGCGAGGCGCTCGTGCGCGGCCAGCGCGACGCGCGGGTCGGGCAGAGCGATGCGGCTGAGCAGGTCGTCGAGGGCGCGCATGCGCCTACGGTCCTTTCAGCCACGAGGGGCAGCCCGCGACGAGGAGCACGACCTCGTGGGCGGCCCGCGCCACCGCCTGGTTGACGAGGCCGAGGGCGTCGCGGAACCGCCGGCCGAGGGCCGTCTCGGGGTGGACGCCCCAGCCGACCTCGTTCGACACGACGACGAGGTCGAAGGGCTGCCGGCCGATCAGGTCCGTCAGCCGCCCGGCCTCGGCAAGGAGCCTGTGGTCCGGGAGCTCCGGCGTCCGGGCGAGGAGGTTCGACACCCAGAGGGTCAGGCAATCGAGGACAACGGTATCCGCCTGGCCCTCGAGGCCGGCGAGGGCCTCGGCGAGCGCGATCGGCGCTTCGACGGTCCGCCACTCCCGGGGCCGCGCGGCCCGGTGGCGCGCGATGCGGGCCGCCATCTCGGGGTCGCCGGCCTCGGCCGTCGCGACGACGGCGACGCGGCCGCCGAGGGCTTCGGCTCGGACCACGGCGTAGGCGCTCTTCCCCGCGCGGACACCGCCCAGGACCAGGACGGTCCGGGCGCTCACGGGGGGCTGAGGCGGGGGTCTGGACTCGGCGGGAGAGTCTGCGGCACCCGGGCCTCCCCTCGAAGACCGGTCAGGAGAACTCGGGTCCCAGGCAGGTTTCCTGGCTCTCGGATCGTCCTACTTCCCGCGCCCTTCCCAGCGCCGCTGCCCGGCGCCAGTGGTACTCGCGCGGGGTTCGTCCCCGATCACAGTGACGGGGTCGCGGCGGTCTCGCACCGCCTTCCCTCTTGGCCCCTCGGTGGGGCTCACCTGGGACCCCGTGAACGCTGCGCGTACCGTAGCAGACCGCCGGAGGCGCCGTCAAGCCGCGGCCGTTGTTCGTCCCTCTCCCTCCCCGGAGGGAGAGGGTCGGGGTGAGGGTGGTGCTCAGCGCGGCGCCAGATGGTAGAGCATCCAGTAGACGAGGACGCCGGTGACCGAGACGTAGAGCCAGATCGGGAGCGTCCAGCGGGCGATCCGCCGATGGCGGTCGAAGCGCTCCGTCCAGGCCCGGTAGATCGTCGTCAGCGCGAGCGGCACGATCGCGGCCGCGAGGACGATGTGGGAGAGCAGGAGCGTGAAGTAGACCGGCCGGATCCAGCCCTGGCCGTGGAACGGCACCGAGCCCGCCTGGGCGTGGTAGACGACGTAGGAAACGAGGAAGAGCGTGGAGACGCCGAACGCGCTCAGCATGCACGCGCGGTGCGCCGCGACCCGCTTCCGCCGAATCAAGAGGAACCCGGCCGTGAGCAGCGCAGCGCTCGTCCCGTTCAGCAAGGCGTTAAGCGTCGGCAGGACGGAGGGCGGCGCCGCGCCGGGGGGCGTCGGACCGAGGACGAGCGCCGCCACGGCGAGGATCACCAGGACCGAGAGCACCGCGATGCCGAGGAGCGCCCGCCGCTCGGACGCTTCGTTCATCGCGGCCGGAGGCGGTCGATCAGCCGCCGCTCCCGCTTCGTCGGACGGCCGAGCCCGGGCGCCCGCAGGACGGGCGGGAGCAAGCGCCGCGGCCGGGGAGGCGGCGGCGGGGAGAGGTCCTCGTACAGCGCACGTGCTTCGGCGGCGGGCCCGCGCCGCTCGCCGAGCGCGCGCACGAGCAGCTCGCGGCGCCACTCCCCGAGCGTCACGCGGAGCCGGTCGCCGACACGGACGGGCCGAGCGGGCTTCGCCGCCTGGCCGTTCAGGTCCACCTTTCCCCCATCGCACGCGGTCTGGGCCAGGCTCCGGGTCTTGTAGAATCGCGCCGCCCAGAGCCACCGGTCGAGCCGGACCGAGTCCAGGGGCGCCGCGCTCACGGGCGCGATGCCTCCTGGGCGCTGGTCTCGACCGGCGGGACGGCCGCGACGCCGGCGACGAGCTGGTTGAGAGCGTGGACGACCGCGCTCGAGCGTCGGTACTCGATCAGGTTCACGCAGGCGTAGTCCTGGGCGATCCGGAGGCTGTTCCGGAGCAGGAGGCCGAGGGCTTCGGCGAGGATCACGCGGTTCGTCCCGCCGTGCGCCACGACGGCGACGCGCCCGCCCGGATGGCGCTCGAGGATCGCCTGGAGCGCGGGCATCGCGCGCGCCCGGAGTGCCTCGAGGCTCTCGCCCTCCGGGAATGCCACCGCCGCGGGGTCCGCGAGCCACGCTGCGATCAGCTCGGGGTAGCGCTCCCGGATCTCCGGGAACGTGAGACCCTCCCAGCGGCCCATGTACACCTCCCGCAGCGCCGCGTCGATCACCGGCGCGATCTCCCGCGCCGCCGCGATCGGGTCCCCGGACTGCCGCGCCCGCCGGAGGTCGCTCGTGTAGACGGCTTCGATCGCCTCCCGCCCGAGGTGCCGTCCGAGCGCCTCCACCTGGCGGAGGCCCGTCGGCGAGAGCGCGACGTCGGTGTGGCCGAAGAAGCGCTTCTGCGCGGCTTCCTCCACCTCGCCGTGACGGATCAGGTAGACCCAGGTGGAGGCCACTAGAACAGCCCCCGATTCAACTCACCCTCTCCCCCGACCCGGGGGAGAGGGAGCGGATCGAGGGCCGGCTCGCATTAGATCACCCCGAGATAGGCGAGCGCGCAGAGGATCGTCAGGACCCCCGCCTCGCTCCCCTCGACGAGCGCCCCGAGGCAGTCGCCCGTGAGCCCCCCGAGCCGGCGCCGGAGGTAGAGCGCGAACGCCGCCCCATCCGCCGCGACGACCGCGACGAGGAGTGCGCCCCACGGGCCGACGAGCCCGAGCGCGGCCGCCACCGCGACGAGGGCCGCCGCGGCGAGGCTCCGGCCGCTCACCGCGAGCGCGAACGCGTGCCCCGCCCCCTCGGCCCGCGCGGGGGGGCAGAGGCGGGCCAGGACGAGCGGGCCGAGCCGGCCGAGGGCCGGCGCGAGCAGCAGGGCTCGCCAGCGGAACCCCGGCTCGAGGCTGGCGAGCGTGGCGATCTTGAGTGCGATGACGAGCGCGACCCCCGTGACGCCGTAGGCGCCGACTCGCTCGTCCCGCATGATCGCGAGGGTCTCCTCGCGGCTCCAGCCGCCTCCCAGGCCGTCGAGCGTGTCAGCGAGCCCGTCGAGGTGGAGGCCGCCGGTGAGGCCGGCCCACAGCGCCACGAGCAGCACGGCGCCGACCAGCGGCGGGAGGACGGGATCGAGGAGGACCGCGGCAGCAGCCAGCGCGAGCCCGAGGAGGAGGCCCACCACCGGAAACCAGCCGGCGGCACGGCCGAGATTCCCTGGGACTCCCTCCCGCGGCAGCGGCAGCGCGGTCAGGTAGCGGCAAGCGACGATGAGGCTTCGCATCCGTTCGACAGGTCCAGCCGCATCCCGGGGGTCAGACCGGGTAGACGCCGTTCCGGCGGGGCGGGAACCGGTGCTGCGTCGTCTCGGCGCAGGCGAGGCGCTTCACGAGCACCCAGCCGCACGGGCGCAAGGGCGTAGTCGGAATAGAGCACGGTTTCGCGCGAGGCGTCAAGGCGCTGTGCTCGTTCGCGCGGCGCCGGTCGCGCTGGCGGGAGCGGACCTGCCCGGCGGGAGACTCGAGGCCCGGGTTCGAGGGGGGCAGCCAACGCGGCCCGCGCCATCTCTGCCCCACAGACGGCTAACGCGGTCAACGCCGCATGAGGAGAGGGGCCAGCCATGGACTATATTGGCATCGACGTCCACAAGAAGGACTCCGCCACGCAGTAAGCCCAGTTGGCGCGGTTCTCACGGCGGTGTCATCGCCGGCACGATGCCCGTCACGGGTGGCCCTCTCGAGGGCTCCTGCGCCCCGGCGAGCCCGGAGTGAGAGGTGCCGCCCCCAGAGCCCGGCATGGCCCCAGCACCGTCATCAGCACGATGCCGCGGCGGACGTCCTGGAGGGTTCCGAGCCGAGAACGAACGGGCGGGCGCGCGCCGGCCGGGGCCATCGGAGCTGGGCGCGAGGCCCCGCTGGGCTCCGCCCGAGCCCCAGGTGGTCTCTTGGGGCTCGGCGCCGGTCTCGCAGCTAGCCCCGCGGTCCGGTCCCGGCGCCCGGGTTGCTCCGGATGCGCCGCGCGGTCTCCGGGGCCCTTGACCTGCCTGTACCGGTGCGCAAGCAGCTGGGCGACGGCCCCCAGCCCGAAGAGCGCGAGGAGGAGCCACTGCTCCAGCGGCATCAGCGTCCCTGTGGCGGCATGGCGCCGCCGGGACCCTGCTCGAGGCCGGCGATGCCCTCGCGCATGGCCGTGTCCGCCTGCACGTTCTTCATCCGGTAGTAGTCCATGATCCCCAGGTTGCCCTGGCGAAAGGCCTCGGCCATGGCCCGCGGCACCTCGGCTTCGGCCGCGACGACCTTCGCCCGGTTCTCCTGCTCTTCCGCCACCGCCATCGCCCGCCGCTCCTCCGCCTTGGCCTGGGCGATCTGCTTGTCGGCGTTGGCCTGGTCGATCTGGAGCTTGGCGCCGATGTTCTCGCCGACGTCCACGTCGGCGATGTCGATGGACAGGATCTCGTAGGCGGTGCCCGCATCCAGCCCCTTGGAGAGCACGTGCTTGGAGATGTGGTCGGGGTTCTCGAGCACGTCCTTGTGGGTCGCGGCCGAGCCGATGGTGCTGACCATGCCTTCGCCGACGCGCGCGATGACGGTCTCCTCCCCGGCTCCGCCCACCAGCCGGTCGAGGTTCGTCCGGACGGTGACCCGGCAAATGGCGTGGAGCTGGATACCGTCCTTGGCCACGGCGGCGATCCGCGGGGTCTCGATCACCTTGGGGATGACGGACATCTTCACCGCCTCCAGGACGTCGCGGCCGGCCAGATCGATGGCGGCCGCGCGCTTGAGGGTCATCGGGATGTTGGCCTTGTCGGCCGAGATCAGCGCGTTGACGACCCGCACGACATTCCCCCCCGCCAGGTAGTGGGCCTCGAGGTCATTGACGGAGATGTCGAGTCCGGCTTTGACGGCGCTGATCCTTGCGGTGACGATCGTGCCGGGCGGCACGCGGCGGAGGCGCATGCCGATGAGGGTGAACAGTCCCACATACGCGCCCGACGCCCACGCGGCGATCCAGAGCGGAATGGGAATCAGGTAGAGCAGGAAGACCAGGACCGCGAGCAGCAGGATGAGGAGCGCGAGGGCTCCGAACACACCCGTTTCGATGCCGACCATGGGCTCAGTCCTTTCCGCGAAGCCGCCGCACGACGATCCGGTTGCCGTCGACCCGGACCACCGTGATCGACTCCCCCGCGTCGATGAACTCCCCGTCGGAGACGACATCCACCCGCTCGCCCTCGATGTCGGCGATCCCGGCCGGCCGTAGCGTCGACGCCGCCGTGCCGCGCTTACCGAACCAGGCGCGGTCCGTCACCGGTGCGGACGCAAAGCCCTCGCCGGCCGTCAGCTCGGTCTCGAGGACGAGCCGGCGGCCGAACGGCAGGCGCGGGAGGAGGCGCAGGAAGCCCAGGGAGGCGGCGATCGCCAGCAGCAGCGAGACCGCGACTCGCCCGACGGCGGTGAGCACGACCTCCCACGTCGCCCCGGCGCCGACGAGACTCAGCCCCAGGCCGCCGACGAGGGCGGCGAGCCCGAGGACCCCGGTGATCCCGAAGCCGGGCGTGACGAAGAGCTCGACGGCGAGGAGGAGGAGCCCGGTGCCGACCAGCAACAGCTCCTCCCAGCCCGCCAGCCGCACCAGCCAGTGGCCCCAGAAGAAGAGGGCGAGGCTGGCGACGCCGAGCGCGCCGGGCAGGCCGAAGCCGGGCGTGCGGAGCTCCACGATGATCCCCAGGATGCCGACCGTCATCAGGAGGGAGCTGACCACCGGGTGGGTCAGGAAGCGCACGAGCGTCTCGGCCCACGTCTGCGTCGCCGGGCGCACCTCCGCGCCAGCCAGGTCCAGCCAGGCCAGGACCGCGGCGAGGCTGTCCGCGCGGACATCCGCGACCCCGTGCGTCAGGGCCTCCTCGGTCGTGAGGGTGAGGAGCTTTCCCTTCTCGATCACCCCGGGGATCTCCACGTCGGCGTCCACCATCGCCTCCGTGAGCCCCGGCGGCCGCTTGCGGCTCTCGGCGGTGGCCCGGAACTCCTTGCGCATGTACGACACGGTCTTCTCGGCCACGGGCTGGGCCGGACCGCCCGGCTGCCCGAGTTGCACCGGCGTGGCGGCCCCGATCGTCCCGCCGCCGGCCATCGCGATCTTCTCGGCCGCCAGGCTGATCAGGGCCCCGGCCGAGATGGCGCGCTTGTTCACGAAGGCGACCGTCCGGACCCGGCTCCCGAGCAGGGCGTCCCGGATCAGGACGGCGGCGTCCACGCGCCCCCCGAACGTGTTGACCTCCAGGATCACCGCCGCCGCATCGGCCCCGGCGGCCTCGTCCAGGACGCGCTGCACGAACGGGGCGAGGCCGAGGTCGATCACGCCCTCGATCGGCGCCACGTAGACGACCGGCCGTGCGGCGTCCGCCGACGCCGGCACGCCCAACATGAATACGGTAAGCAGGCCAATGACCCCCACGGCGCGCGGCGCAACCCGGAACGGGCCTGGTCCTCGGTGGCGCCGCGGGAAGGAGGAGCTGACCCTGCCGCAATCCGGCCTGGGGGTCCGCGCCGCGTGCGCTCGTCGGCGATCCGATGACGCGGGCTGTTCCGCGCCCGTTCGAGTGTGCATGCGCCCTCCGGCTTGGTGCGTCGGTGGCGGCTCAGTGGGCGTGGTGCAATTGGCGCACCCAGTGTCAGTGTAAGTGTAACGTGCCAGCGCAAGGCTTGCCCAGCTCGGCGGGCAGTCGGCTGGGCACGCCTGCCTCAGGTGGGGCGGAGGCGGGTCACCATCGATCAGCGCGACACGACGCATAACACCTGTACGATCGAGGACTGGCTCATCGGGCCGTGCGTCCGTCGGCGCTGCGCCGGGAGACCGCTTGCGTGAGTCCCGGGGCGCTGGTACCCTTGAAGCTGCTTCTCGCTGGCGGCGCCCGCTGCATGCGGGAGCCGGGTCGGACCATGGTATGCATCGGTAAGATCCCCTCGAGACCCTTCTCGAATCCCGGCACGAGCCGGTCGTGGCCTCCGTCGTGGTGGAGCCTCTGCCTGCTGGCGGTCCTCGGCTCGCTGGCCTACCTGATGGCGATCTCGGAGGTCGTGGGCGCTCCGCTGGGTAGCGCCGACCGAGCCCGGGGAATGGTTCGCGCACGCCACCTGCTCGTGGCCGCCGATCCGGGCGGCTGGGACGTGACGGTGCGGGATGCGTGGACCCCGGCGGCTCTTCCCGAGGCCGCGCCCGACGTCCGTCCCCCCGGCAACAAACTCGCAGCTCTCCGTGACGCTCGTCTCCCGCTCCCCGATCGTTTCCTGCCCCCGAGCCGGTCGCGAGATCCTCCGGTCCGCTGAACTTTGCCCCTAGTCGAGCCCCCGGATCCCGGCCGCGGACCCGGGTCGTCCGGGCCCGGCTAAAAGCCCTCGGCCGAGGCCGAGCGCTACCCAGCGAGTCCCGGGGAATGCCGCGCTCCCGTCGACGGCGCACTGGCACGCCGACGCGAGGGGACGACTTTCCCCCGGCACCGGCGTCCCGGACACGGGAGGACGCCAGGGAGACGCGCTCGGTCGTCGCGCCCGGATCGCTCAGGGCGCTGAAGAAGACCCTCATCACGCCGACAGTCGGTATCCGGGGTCCTGGCCGACGGTTCGGTGCGGGCCAGACGGGGGTGCACCCGGCCGCGGCTCGGCCTGCGGAGAGCCGCCGGTGCGGGTCCCCCTACCGCAAACACGGGGCGGCCCCTGACCGTGGAAGGAAGGTGACACATGGCTGACTGGTCTCGACGTCACGGAGGTCCGGAGATCCTGGAGCAGCTCGGGCCGATCCGGCGCCTGGGCGAGCGGCTCGGGCTGGGGCGGGTGCTCGGAGCGGCCGCTGCCCTCGTGCTGTTCTTCTGGCTGGTGTCGGGCTTCTACGTGGTCGGTCCCGGCGAGCGGGGCATCGTGCTCCTGTTCGGTCGCGTAGCGGGCGAGACGGAGCCGGGGCTCCGGTATCGTCTCCCGAGCCCGATGCAGCGGCACTACGTCGTCGACATCGCGACCGTCCGTCGCGCGGAGATCGGATTCCGCTCGGGCGGCGGTTCGGCCCAGTCGGTTCCCGGCGAGTCGCTGATGCTCACGGGGGACGAGAACATCGTCGATGTCCAGCTCTTCGTGCAGTACCTCGTCCGGGACCCGGTGAAGTTCCTCTTCCGCGCCGCCAACCCCGAGCGCGCGCTCCACGCCTCGGCAGAGGTAGCTCTGCGCTCGGCGGTGGGACAGAACACCATCGACTACACCATGACCGAGGGCCGGGTCGACGTGCAGGACCGGGTGAAGACCACCCTCCAGGCGTTGCTCGACCTCTACGAAACCGGACTCCTGGTGACCGAGGCTCGGCTCCTGGTCGTGGACCCGCCGCGCGAGGTGCGCGAGGCGTTCCACGACGTGGTGCGGGCCTGGGAGGACCGAGAGCGCCTCATCAAGGAGGCGGAAGGCTACCAGGAGGAGGTCGTGCCGAAGGCCCGCGGTGAGGCGGTCCAGATGCTGCGCACGGCTGAAGCCTACCGGGAGCAGCGCCTGATCCGGGCGGAGGGGGACGCCGCGCGGTTCCTCAAGGTGCTGGAGGAATACCGGAAGGCCGAGGCGGTCACCCGCGAGCGCCTCTACCTGGAGACGGTCGACCGGGTTCTGCCCAAGACCCAGATGTTCATCATGGAGACCGGTGGCGAGCGCGGCGGCGTGCTGCCGGTGCTGCCGCTCAAGGATCTGGTCCCCGCGCCCCCCAAGCCAGAGGCCCCGGCCGACGCCCCGGCGGGAAGGAGGTAACCGGCCATGCTGCGCTGGATCCCTGCCATCCTCGTGGCGGTGCTCGTCGTCTCCGGGACCGTCTACGTCGTCCCCGAGTGGCGACAGGCGATCGTGACGCGCTTCGGCGAGCCGATCCGGACGGTCCAGGACCCGGGCCTCTATCTGAAGCTGCCGATGATCCACACCGTCACCTACTTCGACAAGCGCGTGCTCGCGACCGATGCCCCGGGAGGCGAGTACCTGACCCTGGACAAGAAGCGGCTCGCCATCGACCACATCTCGCGCTGGCGGATCGTGGACCCGCTCCAGTTCTTTCGGACCGTCCGGGACGAGCGGGGGGCGATGGCCCGCCTGGACGACATCATCACCGCCCGCCTCCGGCAGGAGATCGCCAAGGAGAACTTCAAGGAGATCATCCGGGAGAAGCGCGAGGCGATCATGGAGGAGGTCACCGCCGCCGCGCGCGAGCTGGCCGCGCCCTTCGGCATCGCGGTCGTGGACGTACGGGTGAAGCGGGCCGACCTGCCGGCCGAGGTCCAGGCCAGCGTCTTCGCGCGGATGCAGGCCGAGCGCCACCGGATCGCGCTTCGCTACCGAGCCGAGGGCGAGGAAAAGGCCCGGGAGATCCGGGCCGGCGCGGACAAGGAGCGGGAAATCATCCTCGCTAAGGCCTACGCGGACAGCCAGCGGCTGCGGGGCGAAGGTGACGCGCTGGCGACGGCGGTGACCGGCCGGGCCTTCGGCCGCGACCCCGCATTCTACGGCTTCCTGCGCCGGCTGGAGACCTACGAGCAGGTGTTCGCCCAGGGGACCACGATCATCCTGAGACCCGGGTCGGATCTCCTGCGCTACCTGGAGTCGCCTCGGGACCGCCGGTGACAAGGAGAGACCACCATGACGAGGAGGGACAGGATGGAGAAGGCAAAGCCGTTCGTCTTGGGTTTCGTATCGGGCGTGATCGTGGCGGCCGTCGTGGGCTTCGGCACAGGCTGGGTGGTGACCGCCGGCGCCAAGGAGCAGGCCATCCGGGCGGCGAAGATCCACCGGCTCGCCGCCATTTGCGCCGCACAGGCCACGGATCACTGGCAAGCTCAGGGCGAGGACCCAGCGGCCCTCCGGGGCTGGGACAATCGGGAACAACGGGAGAAGCTCGCTGAGCGGTTCACAGCCGCCCTGCGCGTCGAAGGGCCCATGCGGAGGGATATCATCGACGAGTGCAGCCGCGTGTTGGACGCGTGAGGCGGCCCGGGACTGACGCCGCCCCCGCGACCGACACGCTCGGCGTCCCGATACCCGGTGGGTCTGGGCCGGCGCGCCCGGCCCACCAGTCCCACTCACGACTCCGCGACCGCACCTCGTCACGGGGGTGGCTCGGCCGCGAGCGCCACGACGGCCGGGCGCTGCTTCACCGCGTGGGGGGGCGTAGTCGGAACAAAGCACGGTTTCGCGCGAGGCGTCAGGGCGCTGTGCTCGTTCGCGGGGCGCCGGTCGCACTGGCGGGAGCGGACCTGCCCGGCGGGAGACTCGAGGCCCGGGCTCGAGGGGGGCAGCCAACGCGGCCCGCGCCACCTCAGGCCAACTCGGCCGGCCCGGCAGCCCCCCTGAGCTCCACAACGATCTCGCCGGGGTTGGCTTTGACCTGCTCGGAGAGCCGGACCCGGCGGCCTGCGCGGGGGTGCTTGAGTCGCGACGCCTGAAAGGAGCCCCCGATGAACAAGGTCGGCATCGTCGGCGCCGCGATCACGCCCTGCAAGGGCCACTGGATCGAGCGCACCTACTACGGCCTCTCCCAGCTGGCGGTGCGCGACTGCCTGCGCGACGCCGCCATCGGCGTCCGCGACGTGGACGCCGTCGTGTTCGGCATCTACAACGACATCTTCGAGCTCTCGGCCATCCCCGAGCACCCGCTCCAGGGGATCATCGGGATGGCCAACAAGCCGGGGATCCGCGTCAGCAACGGCGGCGCCACCGGCGCCTACGCGATGCTCTGCGCCTACGGCTGGGTCGCGAGCGGCCTCTACGACACCGTCCTGGTCCTCGGCGTCGAGCGGGCGACCGACTGCTTCGACTTCGAGTCGATGACCGAGACCCCCGAGGTCATCAAGACGATCGGCTGGTCGGGCGACACCTTCTTCGAGCGGGAGCTGGGCTGGACGGCGTCGGACAGCTACGCCGAGGTCGTGCTCGCCTACATGGACGACCACCCCGACGACCTCAAGCCCGAGGTCTCGGCGCGCATCAGCGAGATCCTCTGCCAGCAGGCCAAGAACAACCCCTGCGCCCAGCGGCGGGACGAGGTGGTCACCGCCGAGATGGCGATGAGCTCCCGCTACGTGGTCTACCCGTTCAAGCTGCTGGAAATGTGCGTCTACACCGAGGGCGCCGGCGCCGTCATCTTCGCCAGCGAAGAGAAGGCCCGGGCGATCGCCCGGAACAGCGGCACACCCCCGATCTGGATCACCGGCGCCGGGGCGAGCAACGAGCACAGCGTGGCCGGGCCGGACTACCGGCGCCACAAGTACATGGGCCGCATCTGGTCCGATCACATCGCCGCCCACAAGGCCTACGAGATGGCCGGCGTCAAGGACCCCCTCGCCGAGATCCAGGTCGTCGAGCTGCACGACGCCTTCGTCAAGCAGCTCCAGATCACGATGGGCGAGATGGGCTTCGTCCCCATCGGCCGCACCGACACCCTGGTCGAGGACGGCATCATGACGCCGGGCGGGAGGCTCCTGGTCAACCCCTCGGGCGGACTGACCTTCGGCGGCCACTTCGTCGGCGGCTCGAATGTCTTCTCCACCTGGAGCGCGCGCCGGGAGATGCTCGAGCGCGGCTTCCGGCGCGGCCTGGTGCACGGAACCGGATCGACGGTCGCCCAGTACGGCGTCGTCTTCGTTCTGGAGAGGGAGTAGACCCATGGCGAGCGACGAGAAGCCCCGCAAGGTCATTCCCGAGCACATGGTCCCGCCGGTCACCTCGGAGATCGTCGAGCGAGACGGCGTCCGGTACCTCCAGTCGAACGAGGCGATGTTCACCTTCTACAAGCGCACCAAGGGCGAGTTCTCCCGGTACTTCCTGGGCCTCCGCGACGAGCTGAAGATCTGGGGCGTCCGCTGCCCGAAATGCCGGTTGGTGCGGGTCCCGCCGTTCGAGCTGATGTGCCCGGACTGCGACTTCGCCGAGATGGACTGGGTGGCGATGCCCGACGTCGGCGTGATGAACTCGACGCCGCCCGTCACCTACTTCGCCCACTCGCTCTTCCAGTCGTGGGTGCCGTTCGGCCGGGGTCGGGTGGTGCTCCAGGGGGCCGAGACCGCCCTCCCGATCCACGTCTACACGACGAAGGGCGTGCTGACGCCCTTCGTCTTCAAGAAGGGCATGCCGGTCAAGGTCGTGTTCCGCACCGAGCGGGTCGGGAAGCCGACCGACATCTTCGCGGTGCCGCTCCACGAGCTGCCGCCGACCCAGCAGAAGAAGAGCCCCCTGCTCGAGAGCGAGCTGGACCTCTCGGCCCCGGCGCCGCCGCCGGTCGCCGCCCCGACCGACGCCTACCGGGGCGCCTACCGCGAGGCCGCGCAGCGGCTGCGCGACCTGGCCGCCGCGGTCGAGCGGAGCCCGCGGGCCCGCCACAACCTGGCCGGCTGGAAGCGGCGCATCCACGCGCGCACCGCGGGCGGAGACTTCGAGCTGCGGATCGACGACGGCCGGCTCGCGGTGGCCGAGGGCGCGCCCCGGGCCCCGGCCGACCTGGTCATGGTCACCGACGACCCGCGCCTCCTGATCGACTGGATGACGTTCAAAGAGGCGCTCACCAACGCCATCATCGCCGGAAAGCTCTGGATCAGCGTCAACCGCGAGTTCGTCACGGTCTTCAAGCTCGACCGGCTGCCGCGCTCGACGGCCCGCGACGCGGCCCGCGGCGCCAGCTGACCGGCCGCGCCGCCGCGAATCGCCGCGGGCAATCTGCTCCCTCTCCCTCCCGAGGGAGGGAGAGGGTTGGGGTGAGGGCTGCGCGTCCCCCTCACCCTCCCCTCTCCCCCACGGGGGAGAGGGGAAGACCTAGAACGCGAACGTCAGGCCGACGTAGGGCCCCGACAGGTCGAACTCGGCCCGGTCGCCGCCTTCTTACCCGCGTCCGTGGACGAACCGGTAGCCCGCCCGCAGCGCGAGCGTGGGGACCGGCAGCCACTCGACGGCGCCGTCGACGTCGAAGTAGGAGCCCCGGTCGCCGATCGTGAGCCCGCTGACGCGGAGCGTGAGCGCGAGCGAGGAGAGCGGCGGTACCGGGACGGGGTGCGCGACCAGCAGGATCCCGACGGCGGGCACCACGCCCTGGAAGCTCGCCTCCCCCGCGAACCCGAGCTCGGGGGCCGTCAGCCTCGCCTCGGCGTCCACGATACGGGCCCCCAGCGTGACGGTGGCGGCCAGCGGCTCGGTGCGGAAGAGGTCGTACCCGTAGTCCAGCGCGACGATCAGGGCGTCGAACTCCGACGTGACGCGCGTGTCGACGGTGTACGTCCGGCCGGCGAAGTTGAACGTCCGGTCGACCCGCGTGTCCCCGTCCGCGGAGGCGCTGAGCCCCTCGAGGCGGAGCGAGTGCGGGCGGAGCCGGACCGTGACCGCGGCGCCCGGCACCACGGGGTCGTCGATGGCCAGGTCGCTGTCCGTCAGGACGTCGCCGGTGAGCCCCCCGCGTGACGACCGGACCTCGACCGACAGCGCCGGGAACCAGAGACGCGGCTCGAGGTGGATCGTCGCCTCGTGGTACGCCGCCGCTTCGCGGGGCGCGACGGCCGCGGCAGCGAGCCAACACAGCACGGCGAGGGCACAGAGCGGCCGCATCCGGGGGCGCCTCCTTCGTCGCGGGGTCAGAGCCCTGGCTCTCAGGGCTCGATGCGGGAACGGATCGCGATGATGAGGACGCCGCGGCCGTGGGGCGGGCCGCCGATGAGGGCAGGCCGGCGCGCCGGGACGTCCATGACGGTGGCGATCTCGGTGATCGGCCCGCGCAGGATCTTGATCGCGATCCGGACGACGGGGGGCCGGATCCCGAGCGGATGGATGTCGAGCTGCCGCCCCCCGGGTAGCGCGAACCGCTGGGCGAGGCCGACCGGCATGATCGTCTCGAACGCGCTCATCGGCTCGTAGGTCGTGTACCCGAAGACCTCCCGGAGCCGTGGCACCCACGGGGAGAGCCGCACCGGACGCCCGCACGCCGCCCCCGGCACGGGTGCCGCGCTCTCCGGCTCCGACCCGGGGGCAGGGGCGAGGCCGCGCTGGACCGACCCGCCCGGGCGCAGGACCTGGGGCGGGAGCGGAGGCCCGACCGGGGCGCCACCCGGCTCGTTCGAGGCGAGGATGACCAGCGCGTAGACGCAGACCTGCTGGACCGGGCCCGCCGGCGCGGGTGTCCCGAACGGCGACGCCGGCGCCGGGCGCTCGGGCCCCGGCGCGCCCACGGGCGGCGGCGTCCCGAAGGGGGACGGGCCCTGGGCGGCCGTCGGGCTGCCGAGAGCCCCGCTCAGCACGATGGCCAGGAGGAGGGCGAGGAAAGCGGAACCGAGCGCCTCTCGCAGGCGCTTCCGGGCGTTGTGCAGGCGCGACATGACGGTTCCCATCGGGATGGCGAGGACCTCCGCGATGTCCCGGTACGAGAGCCCCTCGATGTCACTCAAGATGATAATGGCCCGGTGGTTCTCTGACAAGGAATGGAGCGCGCGCCCGATGCGCGCCCGCCGCTCGGCGCTGGCGGCCTCCGCCTCGGGATCCGGCCCGCTCGCCACCGCCGTCCGCTCCCACTCCTCCGGCGGCACGTCCTCGCCCCCCAGGGCCTTCGTCCGCGTCACGCGCTGGCGCCTCCGATCCAGGGCGAGGTTCATCGTGATCCGGAAGAGCCACGTGTAGAAGGCGGACTCCCCCTTGAACTTCGGGAGCGAGCGGAACGCCTTCACGAACGCCTCCTGCGAGACGTCCAGCGCCTCCTCCTGGTCTCGGAGCACCTGATAGGCGAGCCGGAACGTCTTGCGCTTGTACTTCTCGACGAGCACCTCGAACGCCTCGGTCTCGCCCGCTTGGACCCGCCGGACGGCGTCGCGGTCTTCGTCGCTCACGGCGCGGCTCCGCGCAGCTCGGTCCCTGCCCTGTCAGACCGCCCCAGGGGGCGGGGCATTCACCGCCCGCCGAGGCAGGCGAGCGCGGCATCCAGGCCCAGGAGGTAGCTCTCCAGGCCGAACCCGGAGATCTGACCGCGGCAGACGGCCGCGGTCACCGAGGTGTGCCGGAACCCCTCCCGCGCGTGGATGTTGGAGAGGTGGACCTCGACGACGGGGATCCCGACCGCCGCGATCGCGTCGCGGAGCGCGTAGGAGTAGTGGGTGAAGGCGCCCGGGTTGATGACGATGGCGTCGAAGCCCTGCTCGGGCGCTTTCTGGATCGCCTCGACCAGCACGCCCTCGTGGTTGGACTGCCGGCACTCGAGCGACACGCCGCGGGCGGCGGCGTGCTGAGCGATGGCCGCGTCCACTTCGACGAGCGTCAGCTTCCCGTACACGCCCGTCTCCCGCTGCCCGAGCAGGTTCAGGTTCGGGCCGTGGAGGACCAGGATGGCCTTCATCGCGCGAGTCACCTCCCCGCTGAAATCTAGCACACTCGGGGCGCGATCCCGGTCGGTCGCGGAGGGAGCGGGCGGCGGGACGGAACCGGCCGAAGGGAACGGGGGCGGCCGCGGGGGAGCGACTACCGGACGCGGACGGGGACGGGAACGGGCGCGCGAGACGCGCGGCGCGCGCCGAAGGCCCGGGCAAACGCGCCGTGCGCCGCCCGGCGGAGATCACCCATCGAGCGCTTGTCCACGACGGCGCACGCGCCGCGACGGATCGCCTCCCCGGCGGCGTCGCCCGCCGGGTCGCCGGTGAGGAGGACGACCTGCGGGCACGGCGACAGCGCGCGCGTGGCCGCGAGGAGCTCGGACCCGGACAGGTACGGCATCATGAGACCGCTCACGACGATCGGGTACGCGCCGCGCCGGAGCAGGTCGATGGCGCCACGCGGGTGGCAGCCCCGCGGGCGGTACCCGGCTCGCCGGAGGGTCGCGACGAGCAGGTCGAGGTGGGGCTCGAACTCGGCGATGACCAGCACCCGCGCGCGATGGTGAGTCAGCCAGGCGCGGATGGGCGTCGGCCCCAGCGCGAGCGCCGCCAGCACCCCGACCAACACCACGACCACCCACGAGAGGCTCATGGTTGCCTCCTCCATCCGGGCTGCAAGGCCGACGCCACGCGCCCAACCAGGCGCGCCGTCAGGAGATTCCCCGGCCGCGCGGGTGAGCGGAGGGGGGGTCGGCTGGCCAGAAGCCGACCATGCCGTGGGCACGCACTTGCCGGCACGAGACTCGATGGGCGTGGGCCGAGCGACCGTCGCGTGTCAGCGCGCCGAGCCGCCGTAGGCGGACCCGCGCGCCGACCTCGATACCTCCGGTGCCCCTGCGGGGCGGGGCGATGTGATGGAGAGCGCGTTCGACTTCTTGTCCGAAGCGTCGACCAAGACCACGTCTTCCGTGAGCTCCGTAAAAGACCCGAACAGGACACAGGCGCTGAGCCGGACCTGACCTTGGACCGTGCCGGTGACGACGACGTCGTCGGAAGGGACGCCGAATTCCGCGGTGACCGACGATGCGTCGGGCCTGAACGTCGCGGTGACGCGCAGCCTTCCGCCGCTCACGTTGCCGTCGGCGTCGGCGTAGTCGAGGGTGAGAAGACGCGGCGTCCCGGTCGAGCCGCCGAGCAGGCAGCTCCCGGCCTGGAATGCCCCGCTGAGGCTCGAGATCACCGGGGCATTGGGATCCGTTCCAGCGTCTCCGCCATCGTCTCCGTCGCAGCCGGCCAGGAGGATCGCAAGGACGACGGCGGCCAGTCGTCGGCGTGTGGAACGTCCCATACAGTCTCTCCCCGCAGGGATCGAGCGAGGCGTCAGGGTCCGCCCTCGGCCCTACCCCCGGAAGTCCTCCCGCGGCGCTCGGCCGGGGGCACGCCCCGGACCTCGAGCCCGAACACGACGTTGCCGAGGACGGTCCGCCACGGGAACAGCGCGTGCTCCTGGAACACGATCGAGGCGAGCGGCGTCCCCTCGAGGACCCCCTGGAAGACGACGCGGCCGCGCGTCGGGGGGATCAGCCCCGCGAGGATGTGGAGGAGCGTGGACTTCCCGCGGCCGGAGGGGCCGAGCACCGTGATGAACTCGCCGCCCTCGACGGCCAGCGAGACGTCGTGCAGGGCCTCGATCTCGCGCCCGTCGCGGGCCGCAAAGGTCTTGGAGACGCCCTCGACGACGACGCGCACGCCAAGACGGCCGGGCGGCGGCCCCGTCAGGAGCGGTCCGAGGGTGCGGCGCTCCCACCGGCGACGCGGCGGAGCAGGGAGGCGGCGGCGAAGAAAAGAAGCGCCGTCAGGACGATCGCCCCGCCCGCGGCGAGCCGGAGGTAGTAGGCGGCGATGAGACCGGCACCGACTGAAGCCAGCCCCGTGGCGATCGCGATCGCCATGGCGTGGTGGAAGCTCCGCCCCAGCGCGAATCCTGTGAGTGTCGGGATAACGATCATGGCGCTGACGAGCAGCACGCCCACCATGCGCATGCCCACGACCGTCGTCAGCGCCGTGAGGATGGTGAGGACCAGATTCAGCGCCGAGACCTGCACCCCGCTGGTGCGCGCAAGGTCCTCGTTCAGGGTGATGACCAGGAGTCGCGGGAAGAAGGCCGCGATGGTCGCTCCGACCAGCGCACCGAGGCCCAGGATCAGCCACACGTCCCCTGGGCTCACGGTCAGGATGCTGCCAAAAAGGACGGCGAAGAGATCGGCGTTGAATCCCCCCGCAAGGCTGATCAAGACCACGGCGAGGGCAAATCCCCCGGACAGGAAAACGGCCAGCGCCGCATCCCCCTGTAACGCGCCCCTCGCCCGCAGCCGCTCGATCGCCAGAGCCCCCGTCACCGTCACCGCCAGGGCGCCGAGCACGGGGGAGACCCCGAGCAGGAGGCCCAGGGCGACCCCGGCCAGCGCGGTGTGCGCCAGGGTATCGGCGATGAGGGAGAGCCGTCGAGGAATCAGGAACACCCCGATGGCGGGACAGATGACAGCGGTCACCGCACCGACGACGAAGGCGCGGTGCATGAAGCTGTATTCGACGAACTCTGGCAGCATCGCGCTAGGAGTGCTCGTGCGTCACCACGCGCATCGACGGGCCGTAAAGGGCCGTCAGCGCGCTCGTGTCGCTCAGGAACTCTTCCGGCCGGCCGTGGTAGACGAGCCTTCGGTTCAGGCAGGCGAGCTTCGTCACCTCCCGGGCCACGACGCCGATGTCGTGGCTCACGAGAATCAGCGTGACGTCTCGCTCGCGGTTGAGGTGGCGGAGGAGGGCGTAGAAGCTCCCCTGGACCTCAGGATCCACCCCACCCGTCGGCTCGTCCAGAATCAAGAGCTCCGGATCGGACACGAGGGCGCGGGCGATGAGGACCCGCTGCTGCTGCCCCGTGGACAGGGTGCCGATCCGCGCCGCGGCGTACTCCGCGACCCCGACGCGCTCCAGCGCCTCGCTCACACGCGCCCGCTCCGGGGCGCCGACGCGCCCGAAGGGCGCGAGGGTCGCGACGAGGCCAGTCCCGACGACCTCGCGGACAGTGATCGGCAGCGCCGGGTCGAGCGTGGCCCGCTGTGGCACGTACCCGAGACGCCCCCAATCGCGGAAGGCGGCCGGTGGTTTCCCGAAGAGGCGCACGACGCCGGTGGCCGGGGGCAGGAGCCCGAGCAAGATCCGGAGCAGCGTCGTCTTCCCCGACCCGTTGGGGCCGATGATGCCGAGGAAGTCGCCCGGCTGTACCGACAGGGTGATGTCATCGAGGACGCGGACTTGCCCGTAGCTGAAGCCGACGCCCTCGAGCTCGACGACCGGTCTCATCGGCAGTCGAGCCCGATGCGGAGGTTCCTGAGATTCCCCTCCATCAACGCCACGTAGTCCTTCCCGGCGGCTTCCTCCTCCCGCGTCAGTCCTTCGACCGGATTCAGGATCAGGGTTCTGGCACCGACTTCGCGAGCAAGGGTCTCGGCCAGCTTCGGGTTCACCAGAGTCTCGAAGAAGATGTACTGAACCTTCTGGCGGCGTGCGAACCGCACGATGGCCGCCATCTGGGCTGGGCTGGGCTCCGACTCGGGGGTGAGGCCCATCACCGGGACCACGGTCAGGTGATAGCGCCGGGCCAGGTAGTTGAAGGCCGCGTGCGAGACCACGATGTCCCGGCGCGCGCACTGCCGAAGCCCGCGCTCGAACGCGGCGTCCAACTCGGCGAGCCGTGCGGTGAACCTGCGCGCGTTGTCGACATACATGGCGGCGCCTTCGGAATCGAGCTTCTCGAGCGCCATCCGGATCCGGTCCACCTGGGCCTGCGCCAGCACGGGGTCCAGCCACACGTGCGGATCGAGGGGTGCTGATCCGCCTCCCTTCGCCCGGGGCTCGTGTGGATCGCCTTCGCGGTCGTGCCGCGGCAGATCGGCCGCCATCAGCGCGAGGCCCTCGGTCGCGTTCACCACGAGAGGATGCACCTTCTGAACGTCGGCGAGGAGCCGTTCCACCCAAGGCTCGAAGCCCGAGCCGTTGTAAACGAAGAGCCGAGCCTTCTGAACCCGCGCCACGTCCGACGGCGACGGCTCCCAGTCATGCGGCTCGACGCCGTTCGGGACCAGGGAAACGACCTCGGCCCGATCGCCCGCGACCTGCCGCGAGAACTCGTACAGGGGGTAGAAGGTCGCCACCACCAGCGGCTTCGCGGATGTCGGCGCGCCCTGGCCGCAGCCTACCGCCGCCAGCGCCACCAGCGCGACGAGCCAGGTCCCGCGCGGGATCATGCGTGGACACCCCCGCGCGTCCCCTGCGGCGCGCAGCTCCGACAGACGCCCAGGAGCTCCAGCGAGTGCGAACGCACCGTGACCCCTAGGTCGGCCCCTTCCACGGGGCATTGCCGCACGTCTTCGATCCGCCCGCAGGCCTCGCAGACCAGGTGGTGGTGGTGGGCCCGGTAGCCCTCCGCGAGCTCGAAGCGGTACGCGCCGTCGCCGAGCTGGACCCGGCGCACGACCCCGAGCGCGTGGAGGAGGTTCAGGGTGCGGTACACTGAGGACAGGTTGATCCCGCGCCCACCCGGCCGCCGGCTGAGCCGGTCGTGGATCTCTTCGACCTTCAGCGGGGTGGCGCCGGTCACCAGCACCTGGAGAACGGCCGACCGCGGGCGCGTCCAGGCGTGGCCGGCGGCCTGGAGGAGCCCCCGGATCCGATCGAGCTCCGCGACCCGGCGCTCAGCCATGACTGCAAACAGTTTGCAAACATGAACGACCCCGTGTCAATGGAAGTTTTCTTGTCACCGCGGCGCGGCTCCGGTAAGGTAACTACGTACTTGAGTTTTTCCCGGTAATCCGGCTACCGAGTAGGAAAGGGGCCAACCGTGGACACCCAGTTCGGCCAGTGGCTGACGGCTGCCGGGCTCCTGACCGAGCCCGAGCTGGCCCGCGCCCAGGAGCGGCAGCAGGCGACCGGGGAGCGGCTCACCGAGGCGGTCGTCCGGCTCGGGTACTGCTCCGCGGAGGAGCTCGCCCGAGCCCTCGCGCGCCACCTCGAGCTGCCCTATGTCGGCCGGGAGGAGTTCCCGACGAGCCCACCCTTCCTGCGGAGCCTCTCGCCGCAGTACATGCGCCAGTACCGCTTCTGCCCGCTCTCGCTCGAGAACGGCGTCCTCCTGATCGCCTGCGCCGACCCCTCCGATCCGACGGCGACGGACGACCTGCGCGGCGTGCTCGGCGTGGACGTGCGCGTCGCGGTGGCGGCCGAGGCGGCGATCGTGGAGGCCATCGAGCGGTACTTCGGCAGCGGCTCCACGGCCGTCCAGAAGGTGATCGAGACGATCCGCGACGAGGAGGCCGCGGAGGACGAGGCCGGCGGCGAGGACGTGAACTCGCTCCGGGACATGGCGTTCGACGCCCCGGTGGTGCGGCTCGTCAACCTCCTCATCGAGAACGCCGTGGGGGCCGACGCCTCCGACATCCACATCGAACCCTTCGAGGACACCCTCCGCGTCCGGTATCGGATCGACGGCGTGCTCTTCGACGCCGAAACCCCGCCCCGCCGGCTCAAGGCCGCGGTGACCTCCCGCATCAAGATCATGGCCGAGCTCAACATCGCGGAGCGCCGGCTGCCGCAGGACGGGCGGATCCGGATGAACCTCCAGGGGCGGCGGCTCGACGTCCGCGTCTCCACGATCCCGACGATCCACGGAGAGAGCATCGTCATGCGGCTCCTCGACCGCGCCGCCATCCTGATGCCGCTCGACCGCCTCGGGATGGACCCGCGGACCCAGCGGCAGATGGAGCGGCTCATCGGATTGCCGCACGGCATGCTGCTCGTCACCGGACCGACCGGCTCGGGGAAGACGACGACGCTCTACGCCTCTCTCGACAAGATCAACTCGCCGGGCAAGAAGATCATCACGATCGAGGACCCGGTCGAGTACCAGCTCCGCGGGGTCAACCAGATCCACGTCAAGCCGAAGATCGGGCTCACGTTCTCAGCCGGGCTCCGCCACATCGTCCGCCAGGACCCGGACGTGATCATGGTGGGCGAGATCCGCGACGTGGAGACCGCGGACATCGCCATCCATGCCGCGCTCACCGGGCACCTCGTCTTCTCCACGCTGCACACCAACGACGCGCCCGGGGCGCTCACGCGCCTCCTCGACATGGGCGTCGAGCCGTACCTCGTCGCCTCGGTCCTGGAGGGCATCCTGGCCCAGCGCCTCGTACGGCTGATCTGCCCGGCCTGCGCCGCGCCCTACACGCCCGCGCCCAAGGAGCTCCGCGCGATGGGCATGGAGGCAATCCCGCACGGCGCGACCCTCCGCCGGGGGAAGGGGTGCGACGACTGCCGGGGCACGGGCTACCGGGGGCGCTTCGGCGTCTACGAGCTCGTCGTCATGACCGAGGAGCTCCGCTCGCTCACCCTCCGCAAGACGCCGGGGCACGAGGTCCGCCAGCGCGCCGCGGCGGCCGGCATGACATCGCTGCGCCAGGACGGCTGGGCGAAGTGCTGCCAGGGGCTGACCACCATCGAGGAGGTGCTCCGGGTGACGCACGAGGAATCCGAGGAGTGAGGCGCTCGGGCCTCACCCCGGAGCGCGTGACCCATGCCCGTGTTTAGCTACCGTGCGGCCGACCGGAACGGGCGCACGATCGACGGCGTGATGGAAGCCCACGACTCGGGGGCGGTCGTCGAGCGCCTGCACCGCGAGGCGTACTTCCCCCTCCGGGTCGACCCGGCAGACGAGCGGGGGCGCCTGGCTCGTCTGAGGATGCCGCTCGCCGCGCGCAGCGTCCCGGCTCGCGAGGTTCTCGCCCTCACCCAGCAGCTCGCCACGCTCGTGGAGGCGGGGCTCCCCCTCGACCGGACGCTCACCATCCTGGCCGACCTGTCCGTGAGCCCGCGGCTCCGGCAGATCGTCCAGGATGTCGGCCAGAGTGTGCGCGCCGGCTCCACCCTGGCGGACGCCCTGAGCCGCCACCAGCCCCGTCCGTTCTCGCGCCTGTACGTCAACACGGTGCGGGCCGGGGAGAAGGGCGGGGTGCTCGAGGTCGCCCTCCGCCGGCTCGCGGAGCACCTCGAGGCCGCCCGGGAGCTGCGCGACGCGCTGGTGTCGGCGATGATCTACCCCGCCCTCATCGCCACGGTCGGCGTGGGCGCAATCGTCTTCCTCATGACCTTCGTGCTCCCACGCTTCGCGGTCATCTTCAGCGACCTGGGCCAGGCGCTCCCCCTGCCCACGCGCATCCTGCTCGGGGTGAGCGAGGCGCTCACCACGTACTGGTGGGTGATCGCGCTCGCGGTCCTCGGGGCGCTTCTCACCTGGCAGCTCGTCACACGCTCGGAGCGCGGTCGCCTGGCCGTGGACCGCTGGCTCCTCGATCTCCCGCTCCTCGGGGACCTCCTGCGCAAGGTCGAGGTCGCGCGCGTCGCCCGGACACTGGGCACCTTGCTCCACGCCGGGGTTCCCCTCCTCACCGCGCTAGGCGTCGCGCGCGAGGTGACGGCGAACCGCGTCGTCGCCCTGGGCCTCGGGACCGTCCAGGAAGGCGTGAAGCGGGGCGACGGGCTCACCCGTCCAATGGCGGAGAGCGGCGCCTTCCCCGGGATGGCGGTCCACATGGTGCAGGTCGGCGAGGAGACCGGACGGATGGAGGAGATGCTCGGGCGCGTCGCCGGTGCGTACGAGGCGGAGGTCCGGGTGGCGCTCCGGCGGCTCCTCGCGCTCCTCGAGCCGGTCATCATCCTGGCGCTCGGGCTCGTCGTGCTGGGGATCGTCGTGTCGATCTTGCTGGCGATCTTGAGCATCAACGAGCTCCCCCTCTAGCCGTGCCGATAACCGTCGCATCTCGGCGTCCTCGGCCCTCCGGGCACCTCAACGTATGCGGCATACGCCTCGGCGCCCGTCGGGCCTGCGTCCTTGATCTGCTCGGTTCTCGGCCCGGCCTCCGCCGGAACGACGGCGGGTTCACGCTGATCGAGCTCCTGGTCGTCGTCATCATCCTGGGCCTCCTCGTCGGGCTCGTCGGCCCGCGGCTGTTCGGGCGCGTCGGGCAGTCCAAGCAGGAGGCGGCCCGCATCCAGATCGAGCTGTTCGGCGCGGCGCTCGACCACTTCCGCCTGGACGTCGGTCGCTACCCCACGACGCCGGAGGGCCTGCAAGGGCTCCAGGTCAACCCTGGCAACGTCGCGGGCTGGGCCGGCCCGTACCTGAAGAAGGACGTCCCGCGCGACCCGTGGGGGAGCCCGTACCACTACAAGAGCCCGGGCGACCACGGGGAGTACGACATCTGGTCCTACGGCGCCGACAACGCACCGGGGGGCGAGGGCGAGGCTGCCGACATCGCGAGCTGGGGCCGGGAGGGCAAGGGCTGATGCGAGCCCTGCGCCCGGCTGGTCTCACGCTGATCGAGCTCATCGTCGTGCTGGCAATCGCGGCGGTGGCGGCCGCGCTCGTCCTCCCGATGGTGGGTCGGGGCACGCAGACCGTCCGGCTGCGAACCGAGGCGGGACGCGTCGCGGCGCTCCTCCGCGAAGCCCGGCAGCACGCGGTGACCCAGCGCCGGGCGACGCGCGTCACGCTCGACCGGGCGCGGCACGCCATCGCCGTGACGGCCAGCGGCGCCGACCGTCCAGTCCGCGAGCTCACCCTCGCGCCGGGGATTCGGCTCGACGTCGCGCGAGGCGGCGAGACGCTCACCTTCTCGCCGCGCGGGACCTCGCGGGAGACGCGGTGGCAGCTCGAGGGGCCTGGCGGGCGGCGGCTCCTCATCACGGTCGAGCCCGTGACCGGCCGGGTGGCCGTCGCGCGGGAGACCGCCTCGTGAGGCGGAGCGAGACAGGCTTCACGCTGCTCGAAGTGCTCGTCGCGCTTACGATCCTCTCGGTCACGGTGGTCGCCGCGCTCCAGCTCTTCGGCGGCGGCCTGCGCCTGGCCCGCTCGTCGGGCGACCACGTCGAAGCCACGCTCCTCGCCCACGCGATGCTCGCCGAGGTGGGACCGGAGCCGCTCGAGGAGGGCACGAACGAAGGGAGCGCGGGCGACTACCGCTGGACGCGGCGGGTGACGCTCGAGCCCGAGCTCCGGCCGGTGCCGCCGGACGAGCCGGGCGCCGAGACGGTCCGGCTCGCGCGCGTCACCGTCGAGGTGCGCTGGGGAAAGAGCCGACGCGTGGAGCTCGCGACGCTGCGCGCCTGGGGAGCGAAGCCGTGAGCAGTCGCCACCGTGGCATGACGCTGGTCGAGGTGCTCCTCGCCCTGGCGATCCTCGCCGTGATCATCGTCGTGCTCGTCGGAAGCCTGCGCGTCGGCGTCGGGGCATGGGAGGCCGGGGAGCGGCAAGCCGCGGCCCAGCAGGAGATCCGGGCCGTCGTGGAGCTCTTGACCGAAGCGCTCGGGGCGGCCTACCCGTACCGCGGTCGGCTCGGCGGCGGGCTCGAGCGGGTCGTGCTCTTCCGGGGCGAGTCCGCCGAGGTCGGCTGGATCACCACGGCGCCGCCGCTCGCCCTCGACGCACCGGCGGTGCCGTTCCACGCGGTCATCCTGCGCCACGGGGGCGAGGCCGAGCTCCGCGTCGTCGAGCGGCTGGTCCCGGCCGAGGAGCCCTTCGCCGACGGTCCCCCGACGGTGCTCGCCCGCTCGGTCACGGGGCTCCGGCTCCAGTACCGGGACGACCAGGGGGTCTGGCAGGACGCGTGGGACGGGAAGACGGCGGCAGGCCTGCCGACCGCAGTGCGGGTCGAGCTCACCGTGCGCGACCGCGGCCGCCCCGAGCGGGTCGTCGGCCTGGTGGTGCCGATCCCGCTCGGCAAGAGGGCGCCGTGACGCGCGGGCGGCCGGCCATGCGAATTCGGGGCGGGGCGCGCGGCATCGCGCTCGTCGTCGTGCTCCTCGTCCTCTCCGTGCTCCTGGCCGTCCTCGGGGAATTCGCCCAGGCGATGCGCCTCGAGGCGACGACGACCCTCAACTTCCGCGCCGCGCTCGCCGCGAGCCACCTCGCCGAGGCGGGCTACCAGCGCGCCGTCGCCGAGATCCTGCCCGAGGCGCTGGCCCAGCATCTCGACGAGCAGGGTCTCCTGGTCTTCCGCCGCACTCGCCTGGGAGCGGCCAAGGCGCCCGAGCGGACCGAGATCGCCCTCGGACCCGGGCGTCTCTCCTACCGCATCACGGACGAGGACGCCCGGCTCAACCTGAATCGCGTCACGCCGGACGTCCTCCACCGCCTCCTCAGCGAGCTGGGCGTCGAGCGCGAAACGCGCGACGTGATCGTGGGCTCGATCCTGGACTGGCGTGACGCGAACGAGGAACATCGGCTGAACGGTGCGGAGAGCGACTACTACCTGGGGCTGCCCGTCCCCTACCGGGCCAAGAACGGCGACTTCGACGCCGTGGAGGAGCTGCTCCAGGTCCGCGGGATCACTCCCGAGATCTTCTACGGGCGGCCGGAAGCCCCGGGACTCCTCGAGTACGTGACGGTGGCCGGCACGGGCGCGATCAACGTCAACACCGCGAGCCCGACCGTGCTCCGGGCGCTCGGCTTCGCCCAGGCGGAACTCGAGCTCCTGATCGCGGGGCGCCCGTACGTCGAGCTCTCCCTCCTGAGCGCCCAGCTCCGCCGCGGCAGACAGACCACGCGGTCCGAGGCGTTCCGGATCGAGGCGTGGGGCGCGGTGCCCGGGCACGGGCGTCGCACGCTCACGGCGCTCGTCCAGCGCCGGGCGGGGCGGGACGGCGTGGCCCGCGTGACCCTGCTCGCCTGGCGGTGGCGGGCCGAGGAGCCTCCGGCAACCGGAGATCCGATGTGAGCGAGGTCATCGGGCTCTGCCTGCGCGAGGAGCGGATCGACGGCGTCGTGGTCCACCGCGGCTTCGGGAGCGTCCGGGTGCTCCACAGCTTCAGCCTCGAGGCCGCCGACGACGTCGGTGGCGCGCTCCGGGCGAAGCTCCGGGAACTGGGCGTGCGCGGGCGTCGGGTCCACGTCGGCCTCCCGCGTCGGCGGGCGGTCGTCAAGATGCTCGATGTGCCGCCCGTCGCTGGCGCCGACCTGCGGCGCATGATCGGGTTCGAGCTCGAGCGACACCTGCCGTTTCCGCCATCGGACGCGGTCTTCGACTTCCACGTCCTCGACGCATCGCCGGGGCAGCCGAGCCGGATCCTCCTCGTGGCGGCGGAGCGGCGGAGCACCGAGCGCGTCCAGCAGCTCCTGCGGGACGCCGGGCTCACCCCGCGGCTCGTGGACCTCACGATCCACAGCCTGGGGGCGCTCGCGGGCCGTGACCGCGATGGCGCGCCGCGTGCGGGGAGCGTCGTGCTGCACCTGGAGGACGGCGAGGCCGAGCTCGTCGTGGTCCGGAGCGGCCGGCCGATCCTGAGCCGGGCCTTCCCCCTGCCCGACGACGCCCCGGGGCGAGGCCGCGTCCTCGGCGAGGAGCTCCGGAAGAGCCTCGCCGGCCTCCCGCCCGACGACCGCGCCGCCGTCACCGAGGTCTTCGTCACGGGTGGCCACGCGGGCGGACCGGGGTGGACCGAGTTGCCCGTGCGCACCGGCATCCCGCTGCCTTCCGGGCTCGCCGGCCTCACCCCGGACTCGCCGTTCGTGGCTGCCCTCGCCGTGGCGCTGCGCCATCCGCTCCGCGGCAGCCTGCGCACCAACCTGATGCCGGAGGAGCTCCGGCCGCGGCCCTTCCCCTGGCCCGTGGCCGCCACGGCCGCGCTGGCCGTCGCCGCGCTCCTCCTCGGCCTCGCGATCCCGGTAGCCACGGCGGTCCGGGACGAGCGGCGCCTGGCCGCCCTGAACCGCGCCATCGAGCAGCTCGGCCCCGAGGTCCGCGAAGTCGAGCAGCTCGTGGGCGCGGTCCAGCGGGCGCGACGCGAGGCCGAGACGCTCCGTGGCTTCGACAGCCAGCACGTGCCTCTGCTCCCAGTCCTCCGCGAGCTGACGGACCTCCTGCCACCCGACGTGTGGCTGACGAATCTCTCCATCGACCGCAAGGGGCTCGAGCTGGCCGGGTTCGCGGCTGCGGCCTCGCAGCTCATTCCCCTGCTCGAGGCGTCACCGACCCTCGACACGGTCGAGTTCACGTCCCCGGTCACGAAGGGGCGCGACCGCGAGCAGTTCCGGCTCCGGGCGGGGTGGGAGCGCGCTGCCCGGCCGGCGGGAACGCGCTCGCCGTGATCCGACTCCAGCCCCGGGAGCGCCGGTTCGTCCTGGGCGGCATGGTCGTGGTCGCGGTCGTCCTGGGCTACACGTTCGCGGGCGACCTCCTCGAACGCCAGGATCAGCGACGGACGCGCATCGCGGCCGGTGAGGAGCGGCTCGCGCAACGCCAGCGGCTCGTCGCCCGCCGGGAGCTCTACCGCCGCCAGCTCCAGGCGCTCGAGGCGGAGATCACGCAGCGCCGCGTCCGCCTCCTGCCGGGGGACAAGCCGCCGCTCGCAGCGTCGGAGCTCCAGAAGCTCGTGAAGACGACGGCCCAGGAGACCGGCGTCGAGGTGCGGAGCGAGCGCGTGCTGCCGACGGCCGAGCGCGGCGGCTACGCCGAGGTGCCCGTGGAGGTGACGCTCTGGGGCCCCATCCGCCCCATCGTCGCCTTCCTGCACCGCCTCGAGGGCACCCCGGTGCTGCTCGGGGTGAGCGACCTCAAGCTACGGGTCGCCTCGGTCGGGACGCCACGCGAGCTGACGGCCACCCTGGCGCTCTCCGGGTACATCGCGACCGCCGGTGGGCCCGAGGGCGATACGCGTCCGGGTCGCACTGAGCCGGCCCGGAAACCGGGATCGTGACGATGCGCAGCCGCTGGCTCCTCCTCGCCGACGCCGTCCTGATCGTGCTCGTGGCGGTCGCGATCCGGCTGGTCGCCGTGTGGCGGGAACGGCCGCCGGCAGCGCCCCCGCCGGCCTCGACCGGGGCGACCTCGGAGAGCGCACCCGCCGGGACGCCGGCGCCGCCGACGACCCGGGCGCCGCTGTCGGCATACGCCGGGGTCGGCGAACGAAACCTCTTCAGCCCGGCGCGCACCGAGACGCCGCCGGAGCCGTCGCGGGCGGCGACGACACCGGCGGGGACCGCCCCGGCCGCGGCCAAGCCGCGGCTCTGGGGGGTGCTCCTCGGGGTCGATAGCGGGCGCGCCTACCTCGAGGACCCGCCGACACGGAAGGTGTTCCCCTACAAGATCGGGGACACGATCGCCGACAGCCGCAGCGAGCAGATCCAGGCGGATCGGGTCGTGCTGCGCCGCGGTGCCGAGACCTACGCGGTCCTCCTCCGGGACCCCTCGAAGCCGAAGCCACCGGCCCAGCCCGTGCCGGCGCGGACGCCCGGCGCGCCCGCGGTCCCGGTCACGCCACTCGAGCCCCGGACCACGCCGGCCCCTGGCGTGCTTGCCCCGGTCGTCCCCGGGGCGGGCATCGGGGGCCCGACGGGCGAGGCACCCGGCCGGACGGTCCCGCGTGTCCCCCGCCGGCTCTTCCCGGAGCCGGGGCGCCCCGTGCCTGCGCCGCCCCAGCCTGCGCCCGACGCAGAGGAGGGCGAGTGAGCCCGAGGGTCCGCCGGCCCCTGGCTCTGGCGACGCTGGCCGTGGTCGTCGCCGCCTGCGCGAGCCCGGAGCCGCGCGTAGTGAGCCAGCTGCCGAAGATACGGCGACCACCG